>CALJIY010000074.1 GCA_937973945.1 uncultured Saprospiraceae bacterium
AGCATAGCTAATTATTTGCGACCTTATATCAGTAGGGGAGAAGTAAGTTTAATCACAGAATGTTCGGAAGAAGAGTTGGCAAGAATAGAATTAGACAATCCTAATTATTTAGCGGTTTTTCAAATTATTCGATTGGAAGAACCGAAAGCGGATTTAGAAGAAATCATTATTAAAAAAGTAAAGGATTTAGCTACTAAGCGATCCATTCAAATAAGCGAAGAAGCCATTCAAGAAACCCTTCGATTGAATAGACGATTTACGCCTTACTCTGGATTGCCAGGAAAGCCCATCCGTTTTTTAGAAAGTATTTTAATTAATCACAATCAGCGTGATAAATCGACAATAGATCGCTCTGCAATTATTCGATATTTCTGTGAAGAAACTGGGATGCCTCTATTTATGGTAGACCCAAGTATCCCGATGAAAGTAGGAGCTACTAGGGATCGTTTCAATACGAATGTATTTGGACAGGAAACAGCAGTTAACAGTATCGTAAATCTTTTGTCTTCTGTAAAAACGGCGCTCACTCGAATCGGTAAACCCATTGCCTCCTTTTTATTTGTTGGTCCAACAGGGGTAGGGAAAACGGAGCTGGCAAAAGTCTTAGCGGAATTTATGTTCGGGAGTCGCGACAAGATGATCCGCTTTGATATGAGTGAGTATGCAGATCCCTATGCGGTCACGAGATTGACAGGACTAAATTTTCAATCAGATGGTCTATTGACTTCAGCCGTAAGGCAAGAACCTTTTTGCGTATTATTATTTGATGAAATAGAAAAGGCCCATCCTAATTTTAATGATTTATTATTACAAGTGTTAAGTGAAGGACGTTTGACGGATAGTCGAGGGAAGTTAGTTAATTTTTGTAGTACCATCATTATTATGACCTCGAATATAGGAGCTGCGAATCTAATGGGGAATCGAATAAGCCTTAAAAAAGGAACCGATGATAATGAAGTTACTACGCATTTTCTAAGTGCGGTCCAACAGTATTTTCGACCAGAGTTATATAATAGAATTGATGAAGTAATACCTTTTGTCCCTTTGTCAAGTGATACCATTCGGTATGTTGTGGAGCGAGAAATTAATCTTTTTAAACAATTAGAAGGGATTCATCATCGACGACTTTCTTTAACTATTTCAGAAGAGGTATACGATTATTTGGCAAAGGAAGGCTACAATCCACAATATGGGGCAAGACAACTACAGCGAGCGATTAGAGAATTGCTCATCGTGCCATTAGCAAAGCAATTGAATATAGAGGATTTTGAAGACCAGTTACTTATTTCAATTACTGCTCCAGAGGGGCAATTGGTCATTGATATAGAGACAGATCCTTTGGGAATGGATTTGATGATGGAGGAGCTGGATAAAAGTGCGCAAACAGATATTGCTAGTGAATTAAGACGCACGATTGGCAGATTGAAAGAAAGTAATGCCTTCATTCGTTTACAAAATACGATGCAAGAATTTGAACGTTTAAAAAGACGAAAAAAAGAACGTTTGTGGGACGATCAAGAGAAAGCAAAACAATTTACAAACCTCCTTCGATTAGAGGGGCGTTTAGTAGAATTGAAAGAAGAAATAGGACAGTTAGAAGAGCAACTCTCTTTAGCTTATATGAATATTGGTACTTATCATACTAGTTTTGATGAGGGGTTAAAGACTTGGAAAAAGGTATTTTTTGATTTTAAAATAGATCTATGTAGTCATCTTTTTCCAAATCTGAATACTACTTACTTAAGTATTTATGCCAGAAAAGATCCAACCCATCTTTTTACTATTTACAAAGAAGTTCTTCGACAAAAGAAATACAAAATAGCGGTTAAGTCTATCTGGTATCGACCTGATTTTTATAACAAAGCCATTTCGATACAAAGTGATAATGAAGCCGTTCAAGCGCTAGTAAAAGATCGTTATCCAACCAAGAAATATATAGAAAGAGAATATGGGCCAATAGAAGAAAATTCTTTCAAAGCACCTCAGAAGAAAGATATACTAGTAGGTATTATTTTAAAAATAGAAGGAACTTGTCCTCATCTATTGCTCCAAGATGAAAGTGGGACTCATCTTTGGAAAATCAATCCTAAGGCGGAAGATCATTATAGTATTGTACAAGTAAGTATGGAAGAAGTAGCGATACCTGATGGTATTCATAAGCCTTCTTTTTATAGCAAACTATCTATAAGAAGAAGATATGAGGCAAATCGCTTTTATGATAAAAAAGTTAAGAAAAAATACGAGACGAACAAAACAGATTTTTTACCGCCATTAATGACGTATCTAGAGGAGGCTTTTAAAATAAATTTGGAGCAACGACTTCAATAATTAAGTTTTCAATGTTGTGTTTTAGACAAACGTTTAGTTCAAAATTAAGCTAACTTTGCGCTTCTTATTAATATTCAAGAACCATATATTAGATGAGTAGAAGAAGAAAGCCTATTATTTTAGAAAAAGTGACCATCACCGGCATGGCAGATCGAGGAAAAGGAGTAGGCCGCACAGAAGATGGACAAGTGGTATTTGTAGCAGGTGTAGCACCAGGCGATGTGGTAGATTTAGTAGCAAAACGAAAAAAGAAAGTCTATGAAGGAACCGTACAAAAATTCCATAGTTATTCTAAAGAACGGGTAGAACCTGTTTGCAGTCACTTTGGTTTATGTGGAGGCTGTAAATTACAGCATATCCAATACGCCAAGCAATTAGAATTTAAGCAACTAGAAGTGGAAAATGCATTGAAGCGAATTGGTAAAGTGGAGGTAGGAGAAATATTGCCAATTATTGGCGCGGAGAAACAAACGTACTATCGAAATAAATTAGAATTTTCTTTCTCCGCAAAACGTTGGTTGACGAATGAAGAGATCAATACGGATATTTCTAATAGGGTAGATGTATTAGGTTTTCACCCATTAGGTTCTTATGATAAAGTCATTGATTTAAAACACTGCTACTTACAATATGAACCCTCGAATGAAATTCGAAATACCGTTCGAGAGATTGCAAAAGAGCAAGAGCTAAGTTTCTATGATGCCTATTCACAAGTAGGGTTTATGCGACAATTGATGGTGCGAATTACCTCCTTAGGAGAAATTATGTTGATCGTCAGTGTATTGAAAAATGATACCGAGAAGTTATTTCCATTACTAGACGAAATCATCAAACGACTACCTGCTGTTACTTCCTTGTTCTATTGTATCAACGATAAGAAAAATGATTACATGTACGATTTAGACATGGTACATTATCATGGTGCAGAGGAAGTTGAAGATGTCTTAGGAGCCATCCGTTTTAAGATCGGCCCGAAATCTTTTTTTCAAACCAACACAGAACAAGCCGTCGCCTTATACCAAACGATCGTAGATTTCGCAGATTTTAAAGGCACCGAAAATGTGTATGATTTATATACAGGTATTGGCAGTATCGCCTTGTTCATCGCCCAGCATTGCCAACAAGTAGTGGGCATCGAAGAAATTGCAGCAGCGATAGAGGATGCCAAAAAGAATGCCGCATTAAATAATATTGACAACACCATTTTTTACGCAGGAGATGTCAAAAATATATTAACAGGTGCCTTCGCTAAAAAACACGGAAAACCTGACATTTTAATAACAGATCCGCCAAGAGCAGGCATGCATCCAAAAGTGGTACAAATGTTATTAACGCTAGAAGTGCCAACACTAATTTACGTAAGTTGTAAACCTTCTACCCAAGCCAGAGATCTAGAAATTTTATCAGAAAAATATGAGGTCGTAAAAACAAGGGCAGTAGATATGTTCCCCCATACCCCACATATCGAAAACGTAGCTCTCTTAAAACTAAAAACGTAATTCCAGCCCCAAAGTGGGCGACATCTTGTAACCCATGACGCAGTCATGGGAAGCGAGATCCTGTAGCCCATGACGTAGTCATGGGGAGCGAAGCGAAAGAAAATCATGAAATTCGGAAAAATACCAGACATCACCAAAATAGACTTCAGCCTCCCCCCCGATCCACCAGGAACGACGGCCATCCTATCCACCCTACCAAAAGCCAAAGCCCCAAAACTATACGTAGGTTGCACAGGCTGGGGGATGAAAGAATGGATAGGCAAAGTCTATCCAGAAAAAGCCAAAGCCAAAGACTATCTAAGCTACTATACCAAGCAATTCAACACGATAGAACTCAATACCACACATTATAGAATACCTTCCGTAGAAACGATTGCCAAGTGGAAAAATGCAGCCTTGCCAGACTTCCATTTCTGTCCCAAAATACCACAGACGATTAGTCACAGTCGAGACTTAGGACTATCAAAAGGACAAATCCAAGTCTTTTGTGAGGCGATACAAGGCTTAGAAATGCATCTAGGCTGTTGTTTTATGCAGTTACCTCCATATTTTGGTGTAGATCGAATAATGATCTTAGAAAAATTTTTAGACTTCTTTCCAAACCATATACCTTTAGCTATAGAAGTGAGGCATGAAAGTTGGTTCTTAAATCAGCAGAATTTATCGCAATTGGCTAGTTTATTAGAACGAAAACAAGTAGCTTTCGTCATTACAGATGTAGCGGGTAGAAGAGATGTCTTGCATCAGCGACTTACAAATGGGATCGCTGTAGTACGTTTTGTTGGAAATGACCTAGTTCCAAGTGATTTTTCAAGAATTGACGAATGGATAATACGTTTAAAAGAATGGACAGAACAAGGTTTGCAAGCTGCCTATTTTTTTACACATGAACCCGATAATCTTAAAGCACCCGAACTAGCCCAATACTTAGTGGAACAAGTCCAAAAACTACTACCAAATATTCAAACTCGAGGTCCGAAGTGGCATGAAAAAGGAGGTGGACAAATGAGTTTGTTTTAAAAATAGAATAGAGAGCAGAGAAGCGAGAATAGAGACGAATTTCGATTGAAATCGAAAAAAGATCGTTGATTTTTAAACGAAATCCATCTCTATTCTCTGCTCTCGCTTCTCTGTTCTAAAACTTGTAAGATTTTAAAAAGATACGAAGATGCAAAAAGAAGCACCATTTATACATAGAGACATCAGCTGGTTGTCCTTTAATTACAGAGTCTTACAAGAAGCAAAAGATCCATCTGTTCCCTTATTTGAACGGATCAAATTCTTAGCGATTTATTCTAGCAACTTAGGAGAATACTTTGCCGTTCGAGTGGCACAGCACATTAACTTGTTAAAAGTTAGTAAAAAGACCAAAAAAAAATTAGACTACGATCCCAAGCAGGTATTGATGGAAATTCGGAATGCCCTCAATTATCAACTAGAGGAATTCAGTGATATTTTTGAAAATCAAATCGTTCGAGAATTAAAAAAATACGATATACGCTTGTTGAGAAGATTGCAACTCAATCCAGAGCAAGAAGAATTTGTAGAGGATTATTTTAAAGATAATTTGATGCCCTTTGTGCAGCCCGTATTACTAATAAAACATAAGATCCGACCATTTTTAAGTAATGCGGCATTGTATCTCATGATAGAAATGCGCGACAGAGAAAATGACAAAAAACAGAATGCGATTGTAAAGATTCCGTCAGATCATTTACCAAGATTTATTGCCTTACCTAGTTCCAAAGCAAAAAGGAAAGACATCATTATGCTAGATGATATCATTCGGCACAATGTACAGTATCTATTCCCCGGCTATGAAATCTTAGATACCTATTCCATCAAATTAACCAGAGATGCTGCGTTATATATTGATGATGAATTTTCTGGAAATTTACTAGCAAAAATTAAGCATAGTCTAACTAAAAGAGATGTAGGGCCTCCCTCTAGATTAGTGATTGATAGAGAAATGCCTAACAAGCAGTTAGATTTTTTAATGGACAATTTTGGACTAGAAAAATATGGGGTTTTCCCAGAAGGCCGATACCATAATAATTTTGATTTCTTTCAATTTCCAGAC
>CALJIY010000075.1 GCA_937973945.1 uncultured Saprospiraceae bacterium
GGTGTCACTTGGACAGCCATAACTATCTTCTACACTGAATTGGTAAGTCTTTTTTTCACCTGGTAGGGTAGGGACATCTGGAACGGCTAAAACGGTATGCGGATTTATTGCTGGTGTTTTCTGAACAATCGTTTGATCGTCTAACCATTTAATAGATACGATATCTGCTTCAAAAGAATCCAAGTTGGGAAAGAGGGAAGGGTCAAATTGTATACCCCAGGAAAAAATCCATCCATTATCTTGTTCCCATAAATCAGTGACCTTAATGGTCCACTCTCCATTCAATGGACAACCCACTAAGGTCGACAAAGGTCCATTTGATTTATAATTTCCTTCAGGTAATAAAAAAGGCTCGCCGATGGCAGAATTGTTATCTAATCGAGCGACGTCTGTTAAGGTTAATTGCTCATTCGGAATCCAACAATAATTTTTACCTTCTCCTGTAATAGCATCAATACCATCTCCATCCACAGGGATACCAAGATATACTTTATCGTTAATAGGTTGTTGATCTTGTAAGATAACGGATCTGCCACTTGGACAAGTGATACTGATCTCCATATCATGCAACCAAGAATGCTCGATATTTAAACAAATAGATTCCAAGTCGTCTAAATTCGTAAGGAGTTGCCCTGGTCTAAAATCTTTAAAACTAACACTAGTCTCATAAGAACGACCATTCCCATCTGGTAAAGGCAAAGAATCTGAACGGATACCGTTGGATTGAAAATAACCAAGTGTAGGACTAACAGAAATATTGGAAGAATCGGACATGACTCCACCTCTTAGAGTAATCGTATCCCCCACACATACCTCCGATGGAAAATTATCTAATATTTCAAAATGAGGTTTAGTAGAGACTCTTACACGTTGTGTAATGAAATTACTACTCTGACAACCAAATTGATCTGTTATGGTCAGTTCTACTTTATATCCTCCTGATTTTTGATAGGCATGCCTAACATCTTTACCTACGGCTATCGCCCCATCCCCAAAATCCCACATAAATGTAGAAGTGGCGTCAGAATGATCGTATATTTCACCCGCCTCTGGATATAAGCCTCTTCCATTAAAAGTGATTTCATCGCCTATGCAGACATTGATATACCCATTTTCTGAGGCATCCGCAGCGGGGCTGGTATTAGTCAATTCTGCTTGAATTAATTGACAGGCAGGAATACAATTCATAGCGGCATTCCATCCTTCTCCTTGATCGATTCCATTAGACTCAAATTGGATGGTTAAACAACCACTTGGGTTGGTCGCAGTTGCTTGTACAATAAAAGGGTATCCATTTAGACGATCCGTTGCTTTAAGTAGTAATGGTGCATTGGTATCGTTACCATTGTAAAAACTCAAGGCATCTCCTTCTTTTAGATCAATATCGGAGAAAACTAGCTGTGCGTGAGTCCCTGTAACAGGACTTGTACAGAAATCTGGACATAGCACACTACTGAGCATTTCATTAGCCTTATAGTCATTGGCAGCCCCACCAGAATCTTGAAAGAGTCCAGCACATCCACATGGTAATTGATCACCAATTAATACAGGAGCTTGTCCCCATATTAAAGAGAAACTAGAAAATGAAATTAATAAAAGGGTGATAAATCTCATGGAAATTTGCTGCACTTTAATGGGCTATATAAAAATGATCCTAAAGACTTTAAGATATCTGATATTCCGAGTCAGTAATGAGGTTATTTGCAGGACCTACTTGTAAATAGGCTGACGAAAAAATAAAGATTGTAGGCTATTTTGATGTGATGCTGAAGATACAAATTCATAGGGGGATCATTTTTTCAAAAGTAATCTAATAGATTAAGATAAAAAATCAATTATCCCGCCAATTCTTATATTTATACGACAAATAGTAATTTAATGATGCTTTTGGAACCAGTCTTTATACTCTGAAATAAACATTCTGCTTTAACATGTTCTTTTTCTTAGATAAAAAGAACCAAAAATCAAGTCAGAAAAAAACGGCTAAACTCATCCTATCCCCCGCCCCCACTTTTCTGACGGTCAGCCGCCACCAAGCAGTTACATGTGCTTAGATTTTGACAAAACGACAATCCATTTGATTAAGTATATCTTGTCAACGTCTAAGCGGGATGCCCGACAAAAATACCGGAGGGAATATATTCCCGAACCCGCAGGGATGGGTAAGCTTTTTTGACTCATTCATCTCTCTTTGTGCATCTTGGCACAAGCTAAACGAATGCAAAAAGAACAATCCTTAATCTAAGAAATTATTATTGTTGTATATTTATATATACTTTATTTTAAACCAAAAAACCTCCTATAAATATACGAGGTTTTTTGGTGCATAGTTTCTTTAAATGAGTTGGGCCTCACTTAGCTAAATATAGATTTATACACCTAAATGACGCATAATATTCTTTTCTATTCTAGTTAATACATGATTGGTATCGGCTTTTTGGAAATCTTTTCCAGTTATTATTTGATATAATTCAATATATCTTTCTGTAACAAGATTCACCATATCATCAGGCATATAAGGCATTGTTTGCCCTTCCAAACCTTGAAAACCATTGGCCATAAGCCATTCCCTTACAAATTCTTTTGATAGTTGTTTTTGTCGTTCCCCTTTGGCCTGTCTTTCGGCATAGCCCTTTTTATAAAAATAACGAGAACTATCTGGTGTATGAATTTCATCTATTAAATAAATCACCCCATCTTTCTTTCCAAATTCATATTTCGTATCTACTAAGATAAGTCCCTGATCTGCTGCCATTTGTGTGCCTCGTTCAAAAAGACTGTATGTATATTTTTCTAAGAGTTGGTAATCAGCAGCACTTACGATGCCTTGCTGAAGCAGATCTTCTTTAGAAATATCCTCATCATGTCCTTCTTCTGCTTTTGTGGCAGGGGTAATGATAGGACTTGGCAATTTATCTCCTTCTTTAAGTCCCTCTGGCAAGGACACCCCACAAAGAACACGTCCGCCGCTTTTATAAGTTCTCCAAGCATGACCCGCTAGATAGCCTCTAATCACCATTTCTATTTTAAAGGGCTCACAGGCCAAGCCAACAGCTACGTTTTCATCAGGTGTTGCCAATAACCAATTCGGCACGATATCTCTAGTCGCATTTAAGAAATAGGTAGCAATTTGATTCAATACCTGACCTTTGAAGGGAATAGGTCGAGGTAATACATGATCAAAGGCAGAGATTCTATCCGAAGCCACCATAATTAATTCATTATCAACGGTGTATACATCTCTTACTTTTCCTTTATAAAACTTAGTTTGTTTTGGAAACTTAAAGTTCGTTTCCTTAACGGCCATTTGCTCTAAAGTCATTACGTGATTTCTAGTAATTAATACCTAAATATGTGAAAATAAGTGCACAAATTTAATTAAATCAAGCCACTTAAAAGCGCTCCAAAGGGATTAGTTTTTGTATTTAAAATATTCAAATACTATCTATTGTGATTGGATTTAATCAGTTGGTTATCCAACTTGCTTTATAATTGTTCGTTACAACTAAATAAGAGGTAGGCGATTAAACCCAATAGAGACATAATCCTAAAATATTGTTATTGCATCCTTTTACTATTGTTATATCAAAAAGGAATGTTGATTTTTACTTATCAAACAATGCTTTCCCCAAGTTACCTCCTCTTTTCGTCTAAAATAAACCTAATAATTAAAATATGAATTCTTTATTTAGATTGTCTTTTCTTGCAGGTAGTATATACTTACTCGCTGCATGTAATGCTACTAAGCCTTTGTCCTCTACTATGAACGTGGCAAAAGGCGACAACTTTGGATACACGGTAACCCAACATACCAATATGGACATTAGTGTAATGGGACAAGATATGTCCACCACTGGTCGACAAGACACAGAATATGCTTTTAAAGTAATGGAAGTAGCACCTTCTGGAGATTTTAAGACAGATGTAACGATTGAAAGAGTAGCCTTTCAACAAAAAGTACCTATGGTTGGAGATGTAAAATATGATTCTGCCGATAAGGAAGGTAGTAAAAATTCTCCTTTGAAATCCCTTGGGGAAACGGTAGGTAAGCGTTTTCAAATTTCTTACGATAAAAGTGGCAAAATTGAAAAGACAGAAGGCGTCCAAGAAATTATTGGCGATATTTCTAAAAGTTTGAATAAGCAAGGAGCGGAACAATTGGTCTCTCAGTTTGGTACAGCAGGTATCACGAATACCTTAAAGAATCTTTCTGGTATTATTCAAGGCAGTCCTAAAGTAGGAAGTACTTGGAGTCAAAAGACTGAAGCGATGGGTATGGTGAATATGAGTCTAGATCAGACGTTCACGCTTACGGAAAGAAAAGATGGTCAAGCTACTATCACTGTAGGTGGTACGGCTAAAACGATAGCAGGGGAGGGGGCGCTAGAATTTCAAGGGATGCAAATCAGTTATGATATGGAAGGACCAATTACCGGTACGATCATCGTTGATGAAAAAACGGGCTGGGCGATTTCTTCAGATGTAACGCCTAATTTAAAAGGTAAAATGACTTTGACAGGCGGTCCTTTGGGGAGTATGAGTGCGAATGCGTCTATGAAGATGGGGATTTCGGCTCAGCGGAAGTAGGTTATGTAGATCATGGTGATTTTTAAAATCACCATGATCTACTATTCAAAAGCATACCTCTGTATCTCTGTGCCTCCGTGTTCAACCCTCCACAAATCCTCTATTTCTCTCCCGCCACCCAAGCAACCACCTTCTCCTCCAATATCTTCAAAGGAACGCAACCATCTTCCAGTACAATATTGTGGAATTTTTTAATATCAAAAGCATCCCCTAATTTCTCTTCAGCCATAGCCCGAAGAGAAAGAATTTTTAACTGTCCCACTTTATAAGATAATGCCTGACCAGGCATCGCCATATATCGTTCAATTTCTGAAATAATACTAGCTTCTGATTCTGCTTCATTATCTAAAGAATACTGAATAGCTTTTTCTCTTGTCCAGCCTTTGGAATGAATACCTGAATCGACTACGAGACGAATAGCTCGATGCATTTCTGCCCCAAGCATGCCAAAATATTGATATGGATCTTGGTATAAACCTAGTTCTTTTCCTAAGGATTCACAGTATAAAGCCCAACCTTCTCCATAGGCACTATACCATAGGGTTTTTCTAAAAGA
>CALJIY010000076.1 GCA_937973945.1 uncultured Saprospiraceae bacterium
ACCAGTTTTATCTGGAATTGTTATTTTATTAATATTGGGATTGATAACAATTGTTTCTCAAACCTATTTGGCAGCTAGTGCTAATCCTGTAGATAGTCTGCATGGAGAATAGAATGTATAATTAGCAATGTGCGTTAACGAAAATAGGTCGTTAACGCACATTGCTAGTCATCAAAAAAAATACTTTATTCCCTAATCCACTATAAGCCGCCGATCCTTAGGATATTTCACTTTATAAGTAATCAAGCCACTCCATTGCTGTCTAGCTGCCAAAGACGTTGTCCAAGTAAGTAAACCTTCTTCTTTATTTTGGACCGCATTAGAAATCTCCTCTACTGATATTTTAATAGCACTATTCTTAGAGATTGGTACTTGATCCATTATTCGAATATTGATAGGGGTCGATTTATTATTCCGAACTTCAAGCACCCATTTTCTAGTTTCTTCTTTATTGTTTCCAATAAAGCGTTGTCGTTGATAGTCTTTTTGTAAAGTTCTTTTAACATAGACCTCATCGTCCTTTCCTAAAGACAATATATAAGCATCCTCTAAGGGTTTATTTTCTAAGAAAGTTTGACCCGCATATTTATTATCTAAAAAAATATTCGCGGTACCTGCCAATAAATCTAGTTCCTGCCAATTATCAATTTTAGCAGTTAAGAATGCTGTTTCGGTAATTTTAGGCATTGTGATATATTCAAAATCGGCTGCGACTTTTTCTGTTTTAATTAAAACGGATTTCCTGTTAATTGTGGAAGGTATAGAGTAAGGAATATCTATATGGTAAGCGAAGGAAGTTTGGGAACGCGTGACTGCGGTTGGGATTGCCTGTTGCTTTTGCTTGGGTGTATAGTCTCTTGCTCCTCTACTTCTGCCACCATATCCAGTAACGACGACTTCTTCTAATGCCATGCCATTGTCATTCAATCTGGCGACCAATTGACGACTTGTTATAGGTATCTCAGTGGAATTATAGCCTGTATAATTGATCGCTAAATATTTACTACCTGTTGGGACGTTTAATTCAAATTTTCCATCAACATCGGTGGAAGTTCCAATATTCGTTCCTTTTATCATAACCGTTGCGCCAATGAGGACTTCATTATTATCGTCGTATATTGTTCCTCGTACGACACCATTTACAGATGTAAAATTGGTAGTAGTAGTGTAATAATTATTAAAATTCAAATAATAAGGAGACAATTCAGGAATCGAATAATCAATAGTGGGTTCTGCGTTGGATAAAGAGAGTTGTATTTGATTCCAGTCCTCTCCTGTATTTTGAAAAACAGAAGCCTTGTAACTAATTTGAATATTGGGCTGACCTCCTTCTACTCGCAAATCATAAGTAGGTATCCAACCTGCTTGGTCCGTAAAATAGGAGAAGTCAATAGTCACACTTCGAGCGACTTCAGAAGAGACTTCTAATACTAATTGCCCTTCACCTTTTTCTGCTGTTTGACCGTCTTGATTATTTTGTGCATTAATGGCTGCTAAGTTTGTTTGTAATTGTCTTTTCTGTAAACCCAATTGAAAGAGTTGCTGCTTTATCAGTAACATTTCTTTTCCATAGAAAGCATTTAATGCTCGGAGTTCCGCAACTGTAAAAGCATCTTGCTCAGTGCCTGATAATTTTCGATTTTCATTCAATATATATTCTTGCCCTTGTAAGGTTGTTATTTGTAAATCTACAATAGCAATGCTATCTTCGACTTGTTGGCGTTTTTCTGTAAGTGCTAACTGCATTTTGCTTACATCTACAAACTGCTGCTTATAATTCTGTGACAATAATAAAACGCCTTTGGGTAGCCAAATATTGATGGACGATTCCTTGACATCTAATGGTAATTGCTGGATGATTAGTGTGGTATTTCCTTTGGGTATTTCCATTGTTGCTACTCGATGAACGGTAGCTCCATTCGGATAGATAACTGCTTTTTGAATAGTGGAAGAAAGAGAATCTATAGCAAAAAGAGAAATAGAGGAAAGTAACAGACAACTGATAAGAAAAGATATTTTCATAAAGCGGTTTTTATTTATAACGACTAGAGGTAGGTGATTTGCTGCTTTTTGTTCTCTAAAATGCTGTATTACCTATTACAAGGTACATAACTTTTTGAGTGATACAATTTTCTATTTAGTTATATCACCTGTTTAAAAGTAGTACTTGACTCTGAAACGTGTCGGACACCTTCGAAGGTGTCCGACACGTTAGCTACCGTTTTTTAGTTAACGTTCTAGTATTATTTTTAACTGTCCACATATGAACAAGCCTGTTCATAATCGGACAGTTATACCGAACAAAATCAATAAAATTATTTTGTAAAAAACTGATAATCAGTATATTATATGTTTGGCATAAGCATTGGATAAACTATTAAATATAAGTAAAGGATAGAGCAGCAAGAACAAAAAATAGCGATAGATCTTGTTGAAAAAAAATCTACTGTTTGCTAAATTACCCTATAAAAAATGCGATTATGTTGAAAAATTATCTAAAAATAGCTTGGCGACATCTCCTTAGAGATAAGACCACCTCTATTATCAACATCTTCGGCTTGGCTTTGTCGATTGCTGTTGCCATGTTAATTGGATTGTATATTCGACATGAATGGAGTTATGATCAATGGACACAAACAGAAGATAAAATATATCGACTCTACCAAAGTGGACAACAAGGGAATGTTGTGTTTACCCCTGGTGAACTATCTGGTGTTTTACCAGATAACTTTCCTGAAGTAAAAGCAGCTACCCATATCGTTGGTACTGGAGAGAGTTTATTGAGTTATCAAGGAAAAAATATTTATGCTAAATATGCGACCACTGTAGATAGTAGTTTTTTTGCGACCATCCCCTTTTCCTTTGTAGCTGGAGATCCAAAGAATGCTTTGGAAGCACCGAATGCTGTTGTATTGTCTGAAGAGATGGCCTTGAAATTATTTGGGACAGAAAATCCTATTGGTAAATTCATTCGAGTAGATCGAGAAGAAGAACGAGTGATTACTGGAATAGTAGCTAAAGGCAGTAATACCCATCTTGAACGAGATATTTATATCCGTCAAAATTGGCCAAACTGGGGCTGGGGAAATGGCGGGATGGCGACCTATGTTCGACTAGATGCGAGAGCAGATAAAGAAAATTTAGCAAAGAAAATTAGAGGATTAGTTATCCAATATATGGAGCGGGCATGGAAAGAATATGGAGCTACCTATCCAGAGGAGCAAGCGCCAACTTGGGGCTTTCAGGCGATAGAAGACATCCATCTAAATAGTCGAAATCAAGAAGGGGCAGAGTTATATATCGCTACTGAAAATATGGGGGATAGTCGCTACGTACACACGATTAGTTTAGTGGCTTTATTACTATTATTAATTGCCATTTTTAATTATACCAATTTAGCTATTGCGCAAGCGAGTACCCGCGCGAAGGAGATTGGTGTTCGAAAAGTGACAGGTGCCAAGCAAAGCCAAGTAGTTAGACAGTTTTTAGTAGAGGCTATTCTTCAAAGTCTATTAGCATTTGGTATAGGAGGAGGATTGGCTTACCTTTTACTTCCCTTGTTTCAAGATTTAATGCAAGTTCAAATAGCTTTAGAAACTAGTCAACTCCTATTATACTTGCCTTGGTTAATACTAAGTGGATTGTTGCTCGGATTAGTAGCAGGTCTATATCCAGCTTTTGTGTTGGCTAGACTTCAACCAAATCAAGTGATGTTGAGTGCTTCTTCTACCAATAAAAAGTTTGGCTTACGAGAAGCATTGGTCGTCGCACAGTTTGGTATGGTGATTATGATGCTAAGTGTATTGACTTTTATTAATCAGCAAGTGACTTACATGCTAGATCAAGATCTTGGTTTTCAGGGGGAGCAGGTAATCACTATTCCATTTCAAATTGAATCAGCAGAACAAAAACAAAAAATGGAAACGGCTATTGCTGCTGTAGCGGGCGTGAATAGTTTAGGATTCTCTTCTCATATACCTAGCGAAAGAACCTTCAATTATCAACTGTTAGTGGGTGATCAAGAACCAGCATCTGTCGATTTAGTTCATGCAGATAAAGGCATTGTGGAAACTTGGGATTTATCATTAAAAGTGGGAGGGAATTTTTCGAAAAAAACAGAAAATGACTTACCGTACTATTTAGTTAATGAAGCTTTTGTTAAACAATTTAAACTAAACGATCCGCTTAATACTCCAATCAAAGTTCAAGGAAATACAACTACTACTGGTCAAATAGTAGGCGTGGTGAAAGACTTTCATCAGCATAGCCTAGATCAACTCGTCAAGCCTATTGTTATATTGAATGGAAATAACCATAGTCATATCAGTATAAAGATGGCCTCCGAAAATATCGCTGCTACGATTCAACAATTAAAGAATATTTGGACCAACTTTGAACCAATCTATCCGATGCGCTACTCTTTTTTAGACGAATCATTTGCAAGCCAATATGACATGCAATTGAGATTAAGAGAAGGCTTATCTTATGCGACTATACTAATTATTTTGATTGCCATTCTAGGTTTATTTGGCTTAGCTAGTTTTGCTATTCAGCGTCGTCGGAAAGAAATTGGTATTAGAAAAGTATTAGGTGCTTCGGTAATGCAAGTGGTTGGTAATTTGAATAAAGACTTTATTCGATTGGTGTTAATTGCTTTAATTATTGCTGTTCCTATGGCTTGGTATATAACGAATACGTGGCTAGCTAATTATCCATATCGAATTGATATTCATTGGTGGGTATTTGCTTTGACTGGTTTACTAGCAGTAGGAATTGCCTTTATTACCGTTAGCTTACAATCTGTTCGAGCAGCGATGACGAATCCTGTGAATGCTTTAAAAAATGATTAAGTTATGCTAAAAAGTTACCTTACCATAGCTTGGCGAAATATGCGCCGCCAACCGCTATACACCTTACTAAATCTAGCGGGACTCACCATAGGAATTGCCGCTGCTTTATTGATTTTGCTCTACATTAATTTTGAAACAAATTACGATTACTTTCATCAAAATGCAGATCGGATTTTTAAAATAAATACTGATGAAATTACAACGAATAGCAAAGTGATGCAAGTAGATTGGCAAGGTACACCTGGATTGATTGCTCCATATCTACAACAAGATTTTCCAGAGGTAGCCGGGACTACGAGACTCTATCAGTTTTTTAATAATGAACAGGTAGATTTAAACTATGAAAATAAAGTAATAACAACTGCTCATCTTACTGTGGCAGACTCTACAGCTTTAAATATTTTTACCTTTGATTTTATATATGGGACGGTCCAAGGTGCTTTGGATGGACCGAATAAAATTGTCTTGTCCGAAAATCTAGCCATCCGAATATTTGGAAATGTAGACCCAGTAGGGAAAATTGTTCAAACGAAATTAACCCATGCGCAACCGAATATAAAGTCTGATTATAGTTTGATGGTAACAGGAGTCTATCGCGATTTTCCTAAGAATAGTCATTGGGAAGTTGATGCGATGATCTCTTCAACAACCGATCCCTACTTAAGGAATTATTATTTTAATACTTTTAATTTTAATACCTATGTCTTATTGAAGGATGGCGTAGTAGCGGCTGATTTTCAAGAAAAAATTCCAAGCATTTATCGTAATTATCTTGATCCAGATAGAGAACCTGTAATGAAAGAGGCGCATCATCAATTGGTCCCCTTGAGGAAGATTCATATGCAGGCAACAGGAGGGTATACTTATATTTATATATTCTCAGCGATAGGTTTTTTGATGCTGTTAATTTCGATGATTAGCTATGTAAATTTAGTGACAGCACAAGCTAGTAGACGTGCTATGGAAATTGGTGTTCGAAAAGTAATGGGGTCTACCCAATCACAATTGATTCGGCAGTTTTTGTCGGAATCTATGGTATATAGTAGTGTGGCGATAGTGATTGCATTGGGTACGATGTTTTATTTAATTCCTTCTATCAATACCTTATTGGGTTTGCAATTAGCTGCTGGACAGTTAATGCATCCACAGGTCTTATTGGGACTACTAGCGTTTTTGTTGTTAATAGCTATTTTGGGCGGAAGCTATCCTGCTTTTTTCTTATCTTCTTTTGAACCAATTACTGTTTTAAAAGGAAAATTAACAAAAGGCAGCCCACTCCGCCGAGCTTTGGTGGCTACTCAATTTGGGGTAGTGATGATCGTATTGATTTGTACAGGTATGATTTATGAGCAGCTCCAATATATGCGCCATAAAGATTTGGGGTTTAACCAAGATCAAGTGGTTCATTTAGAAATGACTGGAGAAGGTGCACTAGAAAAATTACCCGTATTAAAAAATGCTTTGAAGCAAAGTTCAGCGATTACCTCTGTCGGTACCGCCAGTTTTTTGCCAGGACTGGGCATGAGCCGACGACCTATCAGTGCAGATAACGGCGAATCTAAAGAACCACAATTTGTAGATTACGGATTTATAGATTATGATTATTTTCAGACCTTAGATATGGATTTGAGAGCAGGAAGAAATTTCTCTATCGACCATCCCAAGGATGCCACTGAAAGTGTTGTGGTCAACGAACAATTTGCCAAGGCTTATGGGTTAGATGATCCAATTGGTGAACACATTCGATTCGGCGATAGTGGTAATCCAAATTATGAAACTATAGTTGGTGTCGTGAAAGATTTTCATTCCAGTACCTTACACACATCTATACCTCCACAAATATTTTTTTTAAGACCTGCTTCCTATAATCTAGCGGTGAAAATTAATCAAAACCCCGCTATGAGTATTGCCCACATAGAAGAAACATGGCGAAGCATTTTTCCTAATGCTCCTTTCGCTTATCGGTTCTTAGACGAGGATTTAGCGCAAGCCTATGAAACAGATCAAATTCGAGGGAAAATTTTTCTGCTTTTTTCTGGTATAACAATAGCGATTGCTTTCTTAGGGCTATTTGGTTTAGTCGCTTATATTGCTAGACAAAGAGTTAAAGAAATTGGGATACGAAGAGTTTTAGGTGCTAGTACTTGGCATGTCGTTTCTTTATTGTCCAAAGACTTTTTGTGTTTGGTTGTAGCGGTAGCTGTTCCTTCGTTTGCAGTAGCTTGGTACTTCGTTCAAAATTGGCTAAAAGATTATGCTTATCGAGCAGAAATGAATTATTCTTTGTTTCTCTATACTTTACTATTTGTATTAGGATTGACATTATTAACGACCTTATTTCATGCTTTACGGGCAACGCAATTGCATCCTGCAAAAGCTTTGAAAGAAGAGTGAAAATAGAACGCTATTATCCATTAAAATAACATTTTTTATCTGATATTTTTATACAAAAAAATACGATTATGTTACAACATTATATAAAGCTAGCTTATAGAAATTGTATACGAGACAAGAGTACTTTTTTAATTAATCTAATCGGTTTGTCAACAGGTTTGGCTTGCACTTTACTTATCGCTTTATGGGTGCAGGATGAATTGAATATAGATGGATTTCATCAAGAAGAGGCTCGACTATATCAAGCGATGATTAATCATAATAATCAAAATGGAATCATTACAGGAGGAGAAACGCAAGGTGTTCTAGCCGAAGCCTTGCAAGCAGACTTTCCAGAAGTTGAGATAGCTATTCAAACATCAACGATTATTCCTCAGCCTTTTGTATTGTCAATAGGCGATCAAAAATTTAAACCTTATGGAAAATATGCGGATGAGGATTACTTTAAATTATTTTCTTTTGAGGTGTTACAAGGCGATAAAAGTACTTTTTTAAAAGACAAGCAATCTATTGTTATTTCAGAGACCTTGGCTAAGAAAGCTTTTCCAGACGGCGACGCATTAGGCCAAACTATTAATTGGGAGATAATACACTTTAAGGGTTTAGCTACAGTAACGGGTGTTTTTGAAATGCCTCAGAATACCTCTGAACAATTTGATTTTGTATTGCCATTCGAGGTGTATAGAGACATGCTTGGGGAAGGGATGCACTGGGGAAATTTTAATTCTTTTACCTATGTTTTACTAAATGAAAATAGTGATGTTACAGAAATGAATAAACGCTTGCCTGCCTATATTCAAGAGAAAGCAGACTGGGATGGAATTACCACTTTTCTAACACCATATAGTGATCGGTATTTATATAGCAGATTCGAAAATGGTAAACAAGTTGGAGGAAGAATAGACTATGTTCGTTTATTTTCTATTATTGCTTTTTTTATTTTAATAATTGCTTGTATCAATTTTATGAATTTGTCTACTGCTCGATCTACGAAAAGATTAAAAGAAGTGGGTGTTAGAAAAACAGTAGGAGCGAACCGCCAATCCTTAATAAGTCAATATTTATTAGAATCTACCTTTATTGCCTTTCTGTCATTGGCCGTAGCAATAGGATTAGTATATTTAATTTTGAGCCCATTTAATTTGTTGACAGGAAAAGAATTAGACTTGGTGTTGGATGGGGAAATAATAGCGATTTTGTTAGGTGTTACTTTGTTAACGGGCGTTTTTGCAGGTAGTTATCCTGCCTTGTATTTATCTAGTTTTCAACCCGTCAAAATTTTGAAAGGAAAGGTCTCAGGAACGATGAATGCAGAATGGATACGGAAAGCATTAGTTGTTTCTCAATTTGCTTTATCTATCATTTTAATCGTGGCTGTATTAATTACTTACCAGCAAATTCAATTTATTCAAGATAAAAACTTAGGTTATAATAAAGAAAATGTTATCACTTTCCCTAAAGAAGGAATGGCTAATGAGCAATTAGAATCATTTGTTCAACGACTTAAAAATATACCTGGGGTCATTAATGCGACCAGTTCTAATCAAACACTTATAAGTGGCGGTTCCAATACTACAGGGGTGTCTTGGGAAGGGAAAGATCCCGATAAAGAAATTCGTTTCGCTAACATGAGTGTGTATCATGATTTTATAGAAACATTGGGTTTGCAGCTAAAAGAAGGACGAGCGTTTAGTAGAAATTTTGGAGAAGAAACTAATAAATTGATTTTCAATGAAACAGCGATAAAGGTAATGAACTTAAGCGACCCTATCGGTAAAAAAGTACGATTATGGGGAGAAGATGCAACCATTGTTGGCGTTGTCAAAGACTTTCACCACCAGTCGCTGCATGAAGAAATAGAACCTTTATTTATTAAGTTGTCAGATGAAGCTCTTTTTAATATGCTAGCTAGAATCGAGTCAGGGCAGGAGCAAGAAGTTATTGGTCGACTTCAATCATTTTATAATGAAACTAATCCTGGTTATGCTTTTGAATATACTTTTTTAGATACCCAATTTGAACGTCAATATAAATCAGAATCTATTGTCGCTACCTTAGCTACTTATTTTGCGGGCTTGGCTATTTTAATTTCTTGCTTAGGCTTATTTGGACTAGTTGCTTTTTCTGCTCAACAACGGCAGAAAGAAATTGGTATTCGAAAAGTATTAGGCGCCAGCATTTTTAATATTATTAAAATGCTTTCCCTAGACTTTACAAAAATGGTATTATTATCTATTGTGATTGCACTTCCTATTAGTTATTATTTTGCCCAAAATTGGTTATCTGGATTTGCTTTTAGGATGGACTTAGAACCCTGGTTTTTTATAGTGGCAGGATTAGGTGCCTTACTGATTGCTTGGTTGACTATGAGCTTTCAAACAGCCAAAGCAGCTTTGATGAATCCTATTGAATCTTTGCGTAATGAATGAGTGATCCCGTAGGGTGAATGTCATTGAAATAAGGATTTTAGAACTAGAAGCGGGAACTCCCCCAACCCCCTCTTGCAAAGAGGGGGCGACGTTGAAATAAGAATATTTCGCTTTGTTATTGAGTATTTCGTTTGTATTCTTCTTCCAAAACGAGTTTTTCCACCGAAGACGTCTCCCTCCCTTTTTAAGGGAGGGTCGGGGTGGGTTCCTAACGTAGTCCTGAAATAATCAGCAGTTTTCTTATTTCAATGACATTGCCCGTAGGGGGAACAAATACCAAAACTCAATAATCAACTTAAACCATTTTTTATGTTTAACAACTATTTCAAAATTGCTTGGCGAAGTTTATTTAAACACAAATTATATACAACTATCAATGTAACAGGAATGACTATCGGGATGACCTGTTTCATTTTATTAGCCTTGTATATCCAATATGAATTAAGTTATGATACACAACATGAAAAAGGCGACCGTATTTATCGAATAGCACAAGAAATGAGGGGCTATACTTTTCAAGGAACAAATCAATTTGCTAGTGCTTCCATTCCTGTGGCATTATCTACAAAAACGGATATTCCTGAGGTAGAGTCGGTGACGATATTGAAAACTACTTTTGAGTTGTTTAAAAAAGACGGACAAGTATTCAAGGAACAAGGGCTGTATACGGATACTTCCTTTTTTGATGTTTTTAGTTTTCCCGTTTTGGAAGGCGATGTAAAATCTGCCTTAAAAGATAAATCTGCCATTATTTTAACTGCTAAAACGGCCAGAAAGTTTTTTGGAAATAATTCTCCTATAGGAAAAGATCTAGAAGGAAGAGATAAAAAAATGATGACTGTAAAAGCCGTAATTGAGGAGGTGCCAGATAATCATCATTTTAAATTCAATTACTTGACTTCCCTTGACAATAATTCGGGATATGTAGAAGATAAAGAAAAATGGAGATGGTCGTATAGCAATTACTGGTCGTATGTGCTATTAAAAGAAGGAGCGGATATGCAAAATGTAGAAACCGCCATGAAACCTTTTGGTGAAAAAGCTGCCGCAGAATTAGCTGCTTCTAATTATTCTTTTAAGCCGCTATATTTTCTTCAACCCTTGAAAGATATTCATTTACACTCCCATATCAATTTAGAATTGGAAGCCAACAGTGACATCCGTTACCTCTACCTTGCTGCTTCCATTGCGTTTATCATTTTATTCTTGGCTTTGATTAATTATATGAATCTGGCAACTGCTCAGTCTTCACAGCGGGCAGAAGAGGTGGGTGTGCGAAAAGTATTAGGAGCAAACAACCGACAAATTGTTTTTCAATTTATGGCAGAGTCCCTTTTGTTGACGCTGTTTAGTTTTGGATTAGCGATTGGCTTAGCAAAGCTTTTATTACCAGCTTTTAATCAATTAATGGATTTAAAAATTCCATTTTACTTATCTAACAATAATTTCTTTTTAATAGGTATGGCATCGGTGGTATTATTATTAGCCGTACTGTCAGGGCTTTATCCAGCCGTTTTATC
>CALJIY010000077.1 GCA_937973945.1 uncultured Saprospiraceae bacterium
TCATGCTAATTACCTAAAATTCCCCTATATTTGTTAGCGAAAATTCGCTAATGAATAAAACAAGGCAAAATATCATACAGAAAGCTATCGAACTCTTCAACGAGCAAGGGGTCGTGAATGTGCGTACGCGCGATATAGCTGAAGCATTAGAGATAAGCACAGGTAACTTGACATATCACTATAAGACGAAGCAGGATTTAATGCACTCCGTCTATCGGTATATGATAAAAACCTTAGAAGAGATGTCTGTTGGTAATCAATTGATGATGCCAGGGCGGGGTGCATTGCAGGTCGTGAGAGGTTATTTAGACTATATCGTCAAGTTTCGATTTTTTTATCAAGATACCTTAGAAATTATACGGGCTTATCCAGAGTTGGCCAAGTCCCACCATCAACAGGTAGAACAGGAAAAAGCAATTATCAAAAATCTATTATATCGAGCGATTGGCAAAGGAGAAATAAAAGGAGAAGCTTTTCCTGGCTTGTACGATTCCTTGGCACATAGTATTTGGATGACGCTTCATTTTTGGTTAACGCAACAAGCGATAAGAGGAGAGGAGCAAGATAAATTAGAAGAAGGTTTATTGATGATTGCGAACTTGGTTTATCCCTATGCAACAAAGGAAGGGGCAGCCATTTTTCAGAAAATGCAAGGAGAATTAGCACATTAAAATAATAAAATAAAATTTTAAATAAATATAAATATCATGGCAGATAAATATTGTAGCGTAGAAAACGCAAAGTTTCTATTACATGACGTGCATGGGTTTGAAGATGTTTTGAAATTTTCAAGGTATGCAGACTTTGATAAGGAAAACGTCAACTTATTGATTGATTCTGTAAAAGATTTAGCAGATAAGGAGTATTTCCCTTACTTCGAGGAGATGGATGCGAAACCAGCAGCGTATAAAGATGGAGAGATTTGGGCTCACCCACAGGTGAAGACCATTTTTGAAAAGTCAGGAGAAATGGGCATGACGGGTGCCACTTTTGATTATGAGCATGGAGGAATGCAATTGCCGTTTATGGCGAACATTGCTGCGGGCTATATCTTGACAGCAGCGAATAATGCAGCGGTGATGTATACAGGTTTGACAGCTGGTGCGGCACACTTAATTACTTCTTTTGGTACAGAAGAATTAATTGAGAAATATGTACCAAACATGTTAAATGGTAAGTGGGGAGGAACGATGTGTTTGACAGAACCACAAGCGGGTAGTTCTTTATCAGATATTACCACAACGGCTTATCCTCAGCCAGATGGTACGTATAAAATTGAGGGACAAAAAATATTTATCTCTAGTGGAGATCATCCATATACAGAGAATATTGTTCACTTGACCTTAGCTCGAATTGAAGGCGCACCTGCAGGTACCAAAGGAATTTCTTTATTCGTTGTGCCAAAGATGAGAGTCCAAGACGATGGCTCTTTGGTGAGCAATGATGTAAAGGCAGTTGGTGACTTTCAAAAGTTAGGTCAAAAAGGAAATGCGACAGTGCATTTAGCTTTTGGTGAAAATAAAGATTCTCATGGCTGGTTAGTCGGAGATGAAAATAGAGGATTGAAGCACATGTTCCAAATGATGAACGGTGCGAGAATTGATGTAGGTTTAAATGGAGCAGCTATTGCATCAGCTGCTTATTTTGCTTCTTTACAATATGCACAAGAACGACCACAGGGAAGACGATTGAATAATAGTGGCCGAAAAGATGTGTCAGAAGGACAGACGTTTATTATCAATCATCCAGACGTTCGTAGAATGTTGTTTTTACAAAAAGCAGTATCGGAAGGTGCGTTAAGTTTGGTCATGGAAGCAGGTCGTTTACATGATATTAGCCACCAGTCGACAGATGCAAAAGAGAAAGAAGAAGCTCATTTGCTGCTAGAACTATTAACGCCAATCGTTAAGACGTATCCTTCGGAAATGGGTAGAACCTCTGTGGATAATGGATTGCAAATATTGGGTGGTTATGGTTTTTGTACAGACTTTCCATTACAACAATACTACAGAGATATTAGAATTTCTGCCTTGTATGAAGGAACGACAGGTATCCAATCTTTAGATCTTTTAGGTAGAAAGGTGACGATGCAAAATGGTCGAGCAATGATGCTATTAGTGGGTAAGATTCAAGAGACTATGACAGCAGCTAGTACTTACGATGAGTTTAAACCATACATCAAGACACTAGGAGGTAAGCTAGAGAAAACGCAAGAGATATTACAACATTTATTACAATATGCAATGAAAGGAGAGCATGAAAAGTTCTTAGCAGATGCTAATATTTTCATGGAATTTTTCAGCACAATTGTTATAGGATGGCAATGGCTTAAAATGGCGACCGTTGCTAAGGAAGCTTTAGTAACAGGGAATCTAGTACAGCCAGCAGAATTTTATGAGAGTAAAATTCACACGATGAAATTCTTCTATAAATATGAAATGCCTAAAACGGCAGCGGCTATGGAGATTTTAAAGAACGGCGATTTCTTAACGATTTTAGAAATGGAGAAGGAGTTGATTATGTAATTTTTTTATAGATGTCAGAGGTCAGATTTATGATGTTGACCTAGCTAAATATAAAAGGCGTTTTAGTAGAATGAACTACTAAAACGCCTTTTGTTTTATTGTTGTGGATCAATCAATGATCCTTGTTTAACTGATTGCACTTATAGTAAATCTTTGCAATCAGTCAATAT
>CALJIY010000078.1 GCA_937973945.1 uncultured Saprospiraceae bacterium
AGAGATGACAGAAAAGATTCTAGAGGGAGAGATGATAGAAAAGGTCCAAGAAGAGATAACCGCAAACCACGAGAAGAAAGCAAAGATGCTTCAAAGGAGCAAAGTAAACCTAGAGATAAGGAAAATCCAGAGGCAAATGGAAGAGAAAGAGGGAAGTCAAACGATAGAAGTAGGGGCAGAGGTAGAGGACGAAACTCAAGAGGTAAGGGAAGATCGGATCGACCAAATCGGGATAGCTCTAATAACGGAGATGCGCCTACTGGTGGTGGAGAAAAAGCATAATTATCATAAACATCATTTAGCAACCAAATAATATTTTAAACTATGGCTAGTATAAAAGACAATTTAGACGGTAAGGCGAATGAAATTAAGAAAGGACTTACAGATAAAACTAATGAAATTCAGAAGGGTATAGCGGATACCACTAAAGGTATTAAAGATGGTTACGAAGATAAAAAGAAAGCTATTGCAGAAGATCTTGCCCAAACGAAGCAAAAGATTGGTACCTCAATAGATACTGGCAAGCGAGTAGTTACCTCTTTTGTTAAAAAATTATTGATAGCTACCTTTGTATTGGCTATACTTGCTGGGGTTGGTTATTATTTATTCGCTAGTATGGTCTATAGTGACGGTAGTCGAACAGGTCAGCTGATAAAGATTTCTGAGAAAGGATATGTTTTTAAAACGTACGAGGGCTCTTTAAGCTTGGGAGGCATTTCTGTCGAAGATGATAAGACGAATATTGGTAGTATCTGGGAATTTTCTGTATTAGATGAGGCGGTATTCCAAAAAATGCTTTCTTTGAGAGGAAAAAAAGTAGTCGTACAGTACGAAGAAAAATATAGAGTAATTCCTTGGAAGGGAGACACTAAGTACCTGATTTCTGGGGTAGAATCTATTGAGTAAAGGAAGAAGTCAGAACGCTATGCTGTCGTCAGAACGTTCCGAAATACTTCGGAACTGTCAGAACGCCTACTGCTGTCAGATTTAGAATGTTGACGCTAGACGCTACTACTTCAAAAAAAGATGCCATTCAAATTGTAATAATTTGAATGGCATTTTTTTTTGATAAAACTATTTATCAAGTTAAGGTCTTGATGCCAACGTCATAAGTCTGACAGCCGTAGGCGTTCTGACAGCGAAGCGGTCTGATTGCTGACCTCTTTTTTATTCCTTCACCAATACCGCATCCGACATAGCAAACATCAAGCGATTAATATCAGAATCATTCAATTCTAACTTTCCTTTGATTGTTACGGCTTCAGCGGAATATTCAATTTCTTCACTGGCAACTACCTCCATAACCGTTTCTGGACCTGCACCGCCACAGAAAAAGCACATATTATATGGAAATGCGGATAAGATAAATTCTTTATGACCTTTATAGCCTTCTACAGGAATGATATAGCCTTTGATGGTTACTTCTTTTCCTTCTAATGCTTCAATGGCTTCACTAAATACGGGTACATCTATTTTGAAACCCATCAATTCATCATACTCCTTCTTAAAGGTGATTTTAGAAAGTGTTCGCCACAGGTTTTTTTCTTTTTTGGTAGTGTTTGCCTTTTCCTTGGCAACTACTTCTTTTGGATTTTCCTTTGCTATTGCTTTTGACGCTACTTCTTTAATAGTATCTACTACTGCGCTTACCCCTGTTTCATTTTGCGAAAACGCTGAGAAACTAACAAATCCAATTAATAATAGAGAAGCAAATAATTTTTTCATGATTTTGAACTTTTCTTAAAGTACCCTTTTTTCAGGGAAGCCTTACAAACCAACAGACTATTCTCTGCTAGTGATTAATATAATTAACTGCAATTTACAGATTTAAGATTGCTATTTGTTTTAAAGTGCTGTTAAAATGCTGATTGGAGACTAAATTTTAATTATCTCTTTGTTAAAAACATTTATCTTTCCTTTCGTTCGTTTTATTAGTAGAAGCAAATTACTAACATTCACCTATTTGAAATTTATGCGAAGTTCTACTTTTTATTTAGCATTTTTTAGTTTATTACTCTTTGGTTGTAGGGATATAGCGGATACAGAATTACCCGATTATGAGCCAGAGTTTGCGATTCCTATCATTGAGGATGCAATTGTTAGCATTCCTGCCATATGGCAAAGTAATGATCCCAATCAATCATTAGCTATCTCTCCCGATGGACAATTAGTCTTTAAATATGCCAGTCCTGAAACAACAATCCAAGCTAAGGATTTGTTGGGCGGAACATTGGCTTTTTTGTTAAGAGCAACGGTTCCGATGAATGATGATAAAGTACCCTTATTGCCAGATGATTTAGGGGTCGAACTAAGTGTAGAAGAGGCAGTGTTAATAGGTGGTTTATTTAATTTGACTTATAATACTGATAACTTTTCTGGAGATAGTATAGATATTGTCTTTACAGTTCCTGAATTGACTAAGGATGGTATGCCTTTACAACTAATGACGAATAGTGCTCAAACGAATTTTATATCAGCGAGTATAGAAGGCTACATCGCAAGACCAACAAATAACCAATTGACGATAACTTATACAGCTACTAATAAATCGGGAGTTCCCCAAGAACTTTCTAATATCACGATGCTTTTTAGCCCTCAAATACAGGTACTAAAAGGATTTTTGGGTAGACAACAAATCATCATTCCTACAGATATTATTCCTATAGATTTGTTTGATGACCGATTTTTAAATGGTACCATTCAATTTGCGGAACCCAAAATATCTGCTCGTGCAGAAAATGCTTTTGGTGTACCTGTTCGTACCCAAATAGATATATTAAATGCTTTTAGACCAAATGGAGAAGCTGTTTTAATAGATGCTAGAGCTATTGATCAGCAAGACATTAATTATCCATCTGTTAGTAATATTGGAACTAGTGAAGTGACGGAACTATATTTAGATCATACGAATTCTAATTTGCCAGTAGTGTTTAATGAAGAAGTTACAGCAGTTGAGTATGGCCTAACAGCAGTCATTAATGCGGATAATGACTCAACTATTACTAGCTTTTTAACAGATACGAGTTTCTTTAAAATACAAGTATTTGTAGAAGTACCAGTAATTGGCAGTGTTAAAAATTTTAGTTCAGAAGGAACTTATGAAGTCTCTTTAGCAGAGGAGTTCGATGATATTGAAGCTATTAAAAAAGCAGAAATGAAATTAATTATTGAAAACGGTATTCCGTTAGAAGCCAAGGTTCAAGTACTATTTTTAGATAAAAATGGAGGCGTGCTTGATTCTTTGTTTCAAGAGCAACGAACTATTGTTGATGGTGCGCCTATAGATACAAGAGGATTCACAACGGGCATACAAGAGACTATTAATTTTATTCCTATTACTGCTCAACAAATGGCTGCTATTCAGCAGACAGAGGCGATCCAAGTAAAGGCCTTGTTTAATACTTCTGGCTCTTTAAAAGAACCTGTGCATATATTGGATACGCAGGAATTGCGGGTACGTATGGGGATGCGGTTTAGTTTATAATATGATTTACCACCGAGAAATATAGATTGTCGAGGTTTGTAACCTCGATACAGTATGATTATCGTATAGCATCGAGGTTGAAAACCTCGACGATCTAAGTTATTGCTACCGCATTACATTAAAAAGCCTCTATCAATTACCATTGATAGAGGCTTTTTAATGTAGCATTTATATCTTAATCCACAACGATCATTTTATTAGTCGTGCTACCTGCTGCTGTTTTTATATGATAATATAGAACACCAGAACCAGCTATATCAGATCGATTAATTTGAATTTCATTATATCCTTTTGGATAATCATTTTGCAAGCTATATACTTGCCTTCCTGTCAAATCTGTTACTTCTAATTCAACAAATCCTGTTACAGGCACGTCAAATCCAATTGTTGTCCATTCAGAGAATGGATTTGGTTGGTTTTGTTTAACCTGTAACGTCGGATTTGTTATGAATTGAAATTCTATCCCCATCGCCTCCAGTTGCTCATTATAAGCTTCTGATGGTGTTGGATTGGATTGAATACTCAAAACATTGCTCAATCGAGCATTCTGTCTCGCAGTGAATGTAAGTTCAAAAGATAAGTCTTTAACTTGGAAGTACTGCAGGCCGTGATATGAAGCAGTGAGCGTTCCATTGTTTATTAGCCCTACATTCTGTTCAGCTAGCTGCTGCGAATTGACTCGAATAAACTCGAGTGTGGATTGAATATCTTTAAGTGTGAATTGGTAACCTGTTAGTTTTTCATCACCTATACCTTTGATTGGAATAGTGTAGGTTTCTCCAGCTACTAGATCCATGTCCGCTATTTCTAAGGAGATAGTTTCTCTGCTTCTAGATGTACCTTGATTACTAGTTATGGCTGCAGAACGATCTGCTGATTGATTGATGTCTCCTACTTTAATAGCGACAAAATCTTGGCTGTCATCTTGAGATAAATATACAACAGCTGATTCAGGAAAATCATCAGCGAAAGGATTATTTGGATTTGGGAAAGTATAATTCGCATCTACAAATCTCCAAGGAGTATTATTTGGAAAGGTATCTTCTATTCCTAAAATTACTTTTCTAATCGCTACTATATCTGCTGTTGTGACGGCGCCAGAGTTATTAACATCCGCAGCAATATACTTGTATGGAGAATCAAAGGGCTCTAATCCAACAATCTGCTTTAATATAAGGATCATATCTAAGGTAGATACACCATTTTGATAGCTATCCTCTTTTGAGACCGTCATGGTAATTTCTTCGCAAGTTGGTACACCTGCTAGAGAAAAAGCACCATCTATGATCTCACTCATTATTGGTTCGTTGCTAGCTGTCGATAAAGTAACGGAAACCCCATCTACTCTTTGGTTAGAGGTCGTTAATACATCTCCCCATAAATCAGCATCTTTTCCATAATAGCCACATATTTCTTGATGTGCTGTTGCTTCAAACACATTATCTTGCATTAGGTTGATGTTCGTATTTCGCATAATGATTTCGGAGAACTTAGTTGTCTTAATCATTTCCTTTTCTTCCGCTGATAAATCGTTATCATTTTCGTAATAAAAACGATCGCCATCTCTTAGTGCTTGAAATTGACGTTGCAAGATAGTATTAACAGTTTCACCAAACAAAGAATTCTCCATGTGGCCTTCAGCTAGCATGCCTACCCAAGGATCGATATCATTAATATCGTACATTTCTTCTAGAGCAGCTACGACCTCAATATCATTTACTATTTGAAAAAAATCAGTATAACGACTAAGACCAAATGCATCTCGAACCGTATTTAAATCTGGTAAGCCTCTTTCCCTACCTCTATTAATATTGATGGCTGCTAAATCAAGCCCACCAGCCCCGGGAGGACCAAACAGGAAGTTTCTAACGTCATCTACTATTTTTGCATCCATATTTTGTTGAACCTGAATAGCCATTCCTTTAAGAAAAGGACCGATTCCTTCTTGTGCAACAATTGCTGGGTTGAAAAATGCTTGTCGCAATTGTAATGGACCTCCTGGATGCGGAGTTCCATCCGTATCTACCATATTTATTTTGCCGCTCAATAGCGTATGTCCCATTCTAAAAGCAGCAGCAGAAAAAACATTGAATATAGTTGGATTCATAGTAGCTTTATAGCCACTATAAGGAGGGATTGCTACACCCATTGATGGGAGCCACTCTTCGTAAGTGATAGACTGGAGGAAACCTCCAACAATTTTTCTAGCATGCTGATATAGCTGTTCATCAGACCAATCTGGATGTTGGATCGCTAGATCATCACAAACTCTATTATGTTCTAAGTGAAATATCGTATGAAAAGAAGTTAGCAAGGCATTTTCATTTGCTCTCACATCTCCTGCCACAAATAAACGCTGGGCAATACCCACACCATCTTCCATATGTGGCGCATCAATATCTACCGCATCTTCAAATTCCCCAGAAATTGTATTGTAAGGAAGTAGATTTCCTCTAGATACTTTTAACTTTCCTCCTTGCATGGTTCGCAACCAATTAGCCCGAAAAGCATCTGATCCGTAAACACAAGAACCATCAATCCAAGCAGTGATTTCATTCATATGTTCTCTTGGATTACCTAAGTTTGTTCCAGTGCCTTCCATTACTTTATTTCTATTCATTGGAATAACGGTATTAGGAAAAGCGCCTCCAGGATTAAAATGAGGATCTGGAAAGTCTACAGAAATCATTGCTGGTTCATCATTATTCTCAGATAGCGTGATGTCGTGATCTAACAGTTGACCAAAGACCCAAGTAAAGTCGCTTAAATTTAGCCGATCATTAATTAGTAAAGAATCTTGAGAGAACAGCGTATTACTAATTTTTCTTGGATTCAACCTATTCGCTCCAGCAGGAGTGGAAATGTTATCTCCATAGTCTGCTGGCGCTATTCTTCGGAGTTGGGTATGCGTTGCCCCCCATTCAGGATTTAACAAGTTGTTATTTGAACCATCATAGGTTCTAATTTCGGATTGAGCGATTAAGCTGATCCCCAATAATATCATCCCTAGAACTAAAGTAAATTTCTTTTCCATTATCGCGTTAATGTGCACTTCGTTAGACTTAAAGTAATTTTTATCAGTTTGTTTGAAAAATAAAAGAGAAGTAGACCATATTGAGGTCTCTTCTTAAGTGTTTTCAGACAAAAGACTTCTTTACAAAAGCTATACTTAGTAACGACGAAAGAATAAATTGATCATCTATAGGAGGATACTAAATGATACCTTCTTAGACATTCAAGTTGTTTTTATCGTTACTTAATCGGAATTCAGGAAAATGGAGTTTTTTATGTAACTCTATTTGAGTAGGTTGGGAAGTAATGTAGACTTCGCAAATATAAAAAAAAATACACTATTAATAGCTTTAACACTAACTAAGTTTCAGATATGAATTAAATAATATGTTTCTTTTTTAATGATTCCGTTACTCAGCAAAAAAAACTACAGAAATAGCTGTCTTTTCTCACTTTTCCATGCTATATATTTGGATTAAAATTATGCCAGTTTCCATAGAAATTGGATTCTTTTCTTATTGTAAGTGATTTTTTTTTATAAGTTGCTTACTATAGCAATAAAAAAAAGCGATTTTCGAAAGAAAATCGCTTTTGGGTATCTGTTTGAAATTGTTTTATTGGGGGGGGGAGAAAATAATCTTTATCAAGATTAACGGTGTTTTATTCTTTTTCTTCCTCTTTATCTTCTTCTTTTTTAGTGTTTATATCACTGCCATTTTTTAATTTTCTTGAAATAGCAGAATATGGACCTACTACAATCTCTTCTCCGTCGCTCACACCTGAAAGTACCTCAATATAGGTGTCATCTTGTAAGCCTGTTTTGACAGGGACCATTTTTACAGTATCTGCGGTTGAATCTGTTACAAAAATGACTTCTAAATTGGTATCGTCTTCCTTATTTTTTCCCTTTTCTTTTGCCTCGGGATCTTCCCGAACTGTTACGGCTTGTATCGGAACACTTAAAACATCTGTTGCTTCATTGGTAAAAATTTCTACAGAAGCAGACATCCCTGGTCGTAATGGAAATCTATTACTATTAGAGGATAATTCAGCGTAGGAATCTAAGTCGATCAATATCTTCACGACGAAGTTAGTGACTTGATCAGAATTTAAGGAGGTTCCTGCAGAAGTGGCAGAATTAGCAATTTCTGTGACTTTCCCTTTAAATTTTCTATCAATGTATGCATCCACTTCCACTTCTACAATATCTCCTAGTTGAACTCTGGGAATGTCATTTTCACTTACATCCACTTGTACCTCCATCGCATTCATATTGGCTACACGCATCATTTCTGTACCTGCCATCATACCGGCACCGACCACGCGTTCTCCTTTTTCCACATTTAGCATAGATACTACGCCAGTCATTGGACTGAATACGGAAGTCCTTTTAAGATTTGTTTTTAGTTCTTTTAAGCTTGCTTCACTACTCTTAACCGTAAATTCTGCTGCTTTTTCAGATTGTTCTGCCGCTTTTAAATTGGCTTTGGCAGATTCTAAACTAGCATCGGCAGATTTTAAATTGGCTTCTAAATTTTGAAGATTAGAAAGAGATTGATCAAATTCTGCATCAGAGATAATCCCTTCTTTATGCATATTCTCATTTCGCTGATGAATAGCGCGAGCATTTTGTAATTGAGCAGCTATTTGTTCTTTTTGAGCTTGAGATTGGGCTAACATCGCTTTATTTCTTTCTATATCAGCCGAAGCCCTAGCTACTTGCGCCTTGGAGTTATTGACACTTGCTGCTTGTCGTTCTACCTGTGAAAGAATCGCATCTGGATCAATTTTGGCTAATAGTTGGCCTACTTTTACGGAATCACCTTCTTCGATATAAATATCTATAATTTCTCCAGATACATCAGGACTGATATTCACTTCTGTTTCTGGAAAAACTTTTCCACTTGCAGCGACGGTCTCTTTGATTGTTCTCTTTTTGACGGTGTCTACTTCTACCTTTTCGCCTTTAGGCTTTTGTTTACTTTTCCAAACAGCACCAATCACTAATAAGGCTATTAATCCGATTAAAATATAAATTAATTTATTACTCTTTTTTTTCTTTGCCATACTTGTTTTAAACTTGATTCTTTATTTTTTTGCTAAACCATAGATTCTAGATCAATCCAATTGTCTATTAGGGGTGGAATAAAGATATATTTCGTTTGAAAAATAACGAGATTCCGTCTATTTTTAAATGGAATATGTCTCTACTCTCTGTTCTATTCTATACTCAAATCTTTACCAAGATAAAAGTCAATTATCTTTAGTCGAAATACATAATCGTATTTTGATTGAATTACATTTAGTTCTGCGGCATCTAGGTTACCTTTTGAATTGGTGAATTCTAAAGTATTGATAGCTCCTAACTCATACATTTTTTGCGCATTATTATAAGAAGCTTTAGCAGCGTCCAAAGCTGTTTGATTAGCGGCTAATTGTGATTTAGCGGCTCTTGCACTAGCAATGGCATTTTGGATATCTGCTTTTAGTGCTTGTTTCGCTTGCTTGTTTTGAACTTCTGCATTGATTACGCCTAATCTAGCTCTTTCCACAGCTAATTTAGTTCTATTCCTATTATAAATGGGAATAGATAGTTGAGCACCAAGTGTTTGCCCTAAGTTATTATCTAATTGAGTAAAATATTTAGGATTTTGAAAGTTAGGGATGTTTGCATAATTCGAATTAATTTGAGCAAAGAGATCAATCTGAGGTAAACCTAATGATTCAGCGATAGGAATATCTAATTGAGCACTTTCCATTCTTAATTCACTCGCTTTAATAGATGGCTGTGCATCTAATGCCTGCACGTAAATTTCTTCTAAGGAAAGAATTTCTTCTGCACTAGGAATAACATCTGTTGGGACCTCCACCCTAATATCTTGAGCAGGGTCCAACTCTAATAGATTTTTTAAATTAACCAAATTAATAGCTACGTTATTCTGAGCTGTAACTAAGTTTTGCTGATTTCTGGCTTGCTGTGCTAATATTTCTAAGCGCTCATTTTTTGGCAATACGCCGGCATTAATACGCTTGTCTGTTTGCGCTAATTGCGTATCTGTTAGTTTTAGTTGATTTTGAGCAATAGCCACTTGTTCTTGAGCTAATAATACGTTCAAATAAACAGAAGATATTTGTAAAGCGATATCATTTTGCATCGTCTGTGCCTCTGCTTTTGCGGCTTCTATTTCAAGACTACTTTTTTCAATAGAATTTTTGATTCGACCGCCACTATATACATTCATGCCTGATGATATAGATACTTGACTATTTCCAATTCGTTGATTTCTAAAATCGTTTGTGGTAGGATCAATCGTTCTTCCAAAATTAAAACCACCATTGATATTGGCATTTAAATTAGGATAGCGCGCAAATTTATCTTCTTTATTATTTATGACTGCTTGTTGAATGGCAATTTCAGATTGACGAAGATTTAAGTTGTTCTTTTGAGCATGTTCTATGCACTTTTGCAGAGACCAGACTTCTTGTGCTTGTACATTATAACAAATTATACAGAGTAATGTTAGTAAAAAGGTATTTCGTATCATTTTGTATCTTTTCGGATGATTTACTATTAGTTTTCTGAATTGCTTTTTGGCGTATAACAGATTTCCTACAATAATAACAAGTCCTACGAATAACAAAGTCATTATTTATATTAAAGGTCCAGAATTATGGATTAAAGGTAAGTAAAATGCGATTATTGGCAGAATTTCTTATAAATATTAAAGAAATGGGAAGGCGGTTTAATACTAGTTTAGACCTCTGATTGGGGTAGGGAAACATAATAAAGACTGCTCGGACCAGAGGTCTAAGCTACGGATATGACGATTTACTTCAATGCTTTAATTTTTTCAAAAAGCACATCTTCATCTCCTGTACGGTATTTTCGTTTGTGATACACTATATTACCTTCGGCATCATACAAAAATACTTGTGGTAAACCATTTAGGTTACCCGGCATAACTCTAGAAAAGCCTTTGTTGGTATCATGATATGCTTCAAAAGGCCATTGACTTTCAGACACCCTTTTAGTGAAATTAGCGTAATTCTTTTGGAAATCCGTAGACACCGCATAGAAATTGAAATCTTCCTCTGCTATCCATTTTGGGTACTTTTCTTTTAATGCTTTGAGCTCTAGCCCACAGGGATAGCAGGTTGTTAACCAAAATAAGATAACAGTCGGTTTTCCATTTTTTTTGAAGGTGGAGGAGGAGTTTAAGGCAGTACCCTCTACATTAGTTAAATCCACATTATATGGATAATCTGTAGCAATAGGTAGTCCTTCTGTGGGTATAGTGCCTTTGTAATGAGCAGGAACTTTAAATGTAGGAACAGTAGCTGTAGCTACCTTTTCGACAGGAGGTGCTGTTACTTGTTGAGATTGGCAAGCAACGAATGAAAGTAATATAAAGGGAAGGAAGAATAGTTTTTTCACAAGTCTATATTTTTGTGTGTCCACATATGTGACTGATACAATCAAAAATACATCAAATAGAATGCCTTGGCAAGTTAAATATGGAAAAAAGACTAATTAGATACCAAGAAAGAGCTACGAAATATGCTGATTCAGCAGTAGCGCTAAAAAGCCGATACAATTATTTCTCAATCATTAGGTTAGTGACTTTTTTCGCTAGCATATTTTTGATCATTTTTGTTTTTACTAAATGGAATGCGTGGGCAGGTATGGCTTTCTTAGTCCTATTTCTGATAGCTTTTGCTCGGTTTATTTTCTGGCATCGAGCCATATTGACGAAAGCTAAGCACCACCAATATCTTGCGACTATAAATGAGGAAGAACTGGATGTCTTAAACCATCAATACCACCACTTTGATAATGGTGATTTATTTATTGATCCAGCACATCCATATAGTGTAGACTTGGATATTTTCGGAGATTACTCCATCTTTCAATATTTCAACCGCACTTCTACTAGTATCGGTAGGGAATCCCTAGCTATCTATTTAACTCGAATGCCAGAAAAGGCAGAGATCTTAGACCGGCAAGCGGCTGTTCAAGAACTGCAAGATCAACTAGATTGGCGACAAAATTTGCAGGCATATGGGCGAGATTCTATTGATAATCCAGAACACCTACGATTACTAAATTTATGGCTATCAGATGAACCATTTGTTAGCACTAGTCGCTGGCTAAACTTAGCATTATATCTCGTTCCTATTTGGATGGTTATAGGGATTGGGTTGTCTATCTATTATATGTCTTGGCAATTGATGATTTTATTTATCATTTTGCCAGGCATTATTCTTAGTCGGAATGCCACCAAGGTAAATGACACCCATTTGCGAACAACACATGCTGCAAAAATGCTATCCTCCTATGCAAAGTTGATGCAACATATAGAACCAACTGCTTTTAAATCAACTAAATTAATCACGCTTCAAAAGAAACTGAATAGCAACAACAAACTAGCTTCTGCATCTATTCGTCAATTATCTTATATCATCGAGCAGTTAAATGTCCGGTATAATGTATTTGCCGTCTTTTTAAATTTAATAGGATTGTGGGAACTACAATGGGTGTCAAAATTAGAAAAATGGAAAGCGGCAAATAAAGCTAATTTACCAGAATGGTTTATAGCTCTACAAGAATTTGAGGCACTCAATAGTATAGCAACTACCTATTACAACAATCCAGATTGGCAATTTCCAACGATCCACGAATCAGATCATTTAGTAGGAGATGCTATGGGGCATCCATTGATCCATAGGAGCAAAAGAATCACGAATGATTTTCAAAGTCCTACTCAAGCACATATCAAACTAGTGACTGGTTCTAATATGGCGGGTAAAAGTACCTTCTTGAGAACAGTTGGTACGAATATCGTATTAGCTATGACGGGATCACCTGTTTGTGCAAAATCATTGCAACTACCTATGCTACAAGTGTATACGAGTATGCGAACGCAAGATGCTTTACACGAAAGTACTTCTTCCTTTTACGCAGAATTAAAACGTTTAAAAATCATTATTGAAGCGGTTGAAAAAGGTGAAAACATCTATTTTCTAATGGATGAAATTCTAAAAGGAACCAATTCAAAAGATCGACATACCGGATCTCGAGCATTGATTCAACAAATGATTAAAAGTAAGGGGGCAGGAATTATTGCGACCCATGATCTAGAATTGGGCAATATGGAAGCTGCTGCCAATGGAGCTATTGAGAATTTATGCATGGAAGTTGCAGTAGATAATGGGGCGCTAAGATTTGATTATAAACTAGAAAAAGGCGTCAGTAAAAGCTTTAATGCTACTATTCTGATGAAAGAAATGGGTATTGCCATCGAAGAGGAAGACCTGTAGTTGCTTAGGACTGTAACAATTGATACTAGGAATAGTAAAACTTATAAGTAGTGGAATAAGTTATAAAGTTTTGCTTGGTCAACATCTGAGTGGGATGGCCCGACAAAAATACCGGAGATGAGGGAATATATTCCCGAACCGCTTGCGGATGGGCTGGCTTTTTGTCTAGGGTTTTTGGTTCTTTTCTTTTGCTATACTCTTTATGCCTCTAGGCATAAGCCTGCGCAGAATGCAAAAAGAACAATGTTTATTTCTGGAAACTTCTTTTACTACTAAGTTCTAATACGATTCACAAAAATTAATCACATGAAAGGAATTATTCTAGCTGGTGGACTAGGCACTCGATTATATCCACTTACAATGGCAGTGAGTAAGCAGATGATGCCCGTTTATGATAAGCCAATGATCTATTATCCATTATCGACTTTAATGTCTGCTGGAATAAAAGATATATTGATTATCTCAACACCTCAAGATTTACCTAATTTTTGGAAATTATTAGGAGATGGTAGCCAAATTGGCTGCAATTTCAGCTATATAGAGCAAAAAGTACCTAATGGATTAGCGCAGGCTTTTGTGTTAGGGGAGCAATTCATCGGGAATGATAGTGTAGCCTTGATATTGGGAGACAATATTTTTTATGGTGCTGGCATGTCAGAAACCATGCAGCAAAGTGTAGATCCAGAAGGCGGGGTAGTCTTTGCCTATCAAGTAGCCGACCCTGAGCGATATGGCGTAGTGGAGTTTGACGAGCAGTTAAATGCGGTATCTATCGAAGAGAAACCAGCCAAGCCAAAATCTAATTTTGCGGTACCTGGATTATATTTTTACAATAATAGTGTTATTGATATTGCTAAGAATCTAGAACCAAGTCCTAGAGGAGAATATGAAATCACCGATGTCAACAAGCATTACTTAGAAATGGGGAAGCTTCGAGTTGGAGTTTTTGGACGTGGGATTGCTTGGCTAGATACAGGAACGCATGATTCCTTAATGCAAGCAGGCCAGTTTATACAAGTAATAGAACAACGCCAAGGTTTAAAAATTGGCTGTATTGAAGAGGTTGCTTATAATATGGGCTTTATTGATGAGGCGCAATTAGAAGTGCAAGGACAGCGATTTATTAAAAGTGGCTATGGAGAATACTTGATGAATTTACTAAATCGTAAAACGCAATTGGCTTAGTTTTTATATGTTATAATCAGGTCGAACGAAAAGTCCAAATCATAATATATAATTCATTGAAAAATGCTTGGATCGATGGTTGAAGTTTGTAACTTTCTTCCACCAATACATATTATAGAAACGACTTTTCGTTTGCCCTAATATTATAATGAAGTTCTTTAGGAATATATTTCTCAAAGAACTTCATTATTCTCTCTAATTCCTACCTGATTTGTTATAGAACCTACCTGAAAATCATAATTTCCTTCCTATTTTTGTCATAAGTAGTATTCCTGCCTTTACCCACTTTCAAGATTAGCCTTTTCTTATTAACTTGTAGGTTATTTTTGCATAGATCGACCTCATAAATAAGATGTATGAAGCAATCCACCAGCAGGAGGAATTTTTTGCGCCAATCAACTATGGCCAGTATTGGGTTTTTAGGCCTACAAATGTTTGTAGCAACTACCCTTCAATCCTGTGGAGAGCAGTCTACCCCCGTTGAAGAACAATTACTAAAAGCAAAGTACGGTAAACTAAGGAGGGCTAGAGGGGGGGAACTAAACTTGCCTAGAGGTTTTTCTTATAAAATTATCGCTAGAAGGGGCGATCCAATGAGCGATGGCCTAGTTCACCCCGATAAGCCTGATGGTATGGCGACATATATAGGCGGCAATGGTCGAGTGATTTTGGTAAGAAATCATGAATTAATGCCGACTAATTTTAGTGCATTTGGAAGAAGCTATGAACATTTAGAAAAAATAGATCCCTCTAAAATTTATGATTTTAGAAATGGTAACCTCCCTTGTAGTGGAGGAACGACTACTTTGATTGTGAATGAAGATACTTTGGAAGTGGAGCAGTCTTGGCTTAGTTTGACGGGTACCTTAAGAAATTGTGCCGGTGGAGCCACGCCTTGGGGCACTTGGATTTCTTGTGAGGAGATTGTTATTACTGCTGACAATGGATATGAACAAGCACATGGGTATAACTTTGAAGTACCCATTACGGAAAATATACACCTAGCAGCGCCAATCCCTTTAAAGGCGATGGGACAGTTTAATCATGAAGCGGTTTGTGTAGATCCTAAAACTAGTATCGTTTACCAAACAGAGGATAGAGAAGATGGATTGATTTATCGCTTTCTGCCAAATCAACCAGGTAAATTAGTTAAAGGTGGAAAATTGCAAGCTTTAGCAATTAAAGGGAAAAAAAGTGCCATTACCAGGAATTGGAAAATAGATGATCAAATTTTTCCATTAAATGAACCGCTAGCAGTAGAATGGATTGATTTGGAAAATGTAGAATACATAGAAAACGATTCTTTGCGCATGCAAGGCTTTCAAAATGGGGCTGCAAAATTTGCAAGAGGAGAAGGGATGTGGTTTGGCAATCAAGAATTGTATTTTGCCTGCACTAGTGGTGGGGTAACTAATACGGGGCAAATATTTAGGTATACACCGAGCCCTTATGAAGGAACACCTGATGAAGCAGAGCAGCCTGGTCAAATAGAATTATTTTTAGAACCAAACAATGGCGAACTATTAAGATATTGTGATAATTTGACGGTTGCTCCGTGGGGAGATGTTATTTTTTGTGAAGATAATGCTAGGCCTCGTGTTGTAGGCATTACAAAGAGTGGAGAATTTTATAAAATTGCAGAGAATATCGGCTTCGAATCAGAATTTGCTGGTGGCGTTTTTTCTCCATCAGGTAGAACCTATTTCGTAAATATTCAACATGCAGGCTTAACGATCGCCATTCAAGGCCCATGGACAAAACGGGCAAAAAGAAAAATAGGTAGCGCTTAAAAAAAAGCTCCAACGGAGCGACATCTGGTAGACCATGCAAAGCCATGGGACAAAAAGAACAAACATGAGAAATATTATTTTAACAACAATCATTGCCCTATTATCAATAGGGCTATTTTCAAGCACCGCAATCGGTCAAGTAGACACCGCACAGGTATACAACTTAGTAGACCAAATGCCACTAATTCCAAACTGTGGCAATATGGATACCAGTTATGTAGCAAAGCAAAAATGCACACAAGATTTACTATTAGATTTTATCTATAGAAATGTTCAATATCCAGATTCTGCTCGTTTTAATGGAATCGAAGGGATGGTGGTTCTTAGCTTTGTCATAGGACGGGATAGTATGATTAAAGAATCTAAGGTCGTAAAAGATATAGGTGGAGGATGTGGTGCTGCGGCGCTGTACGTCATCAATGCAATGAACCCAATGAATTTAAGATGGATGCCAGGGAAGAAAGAAGGGGTGCCAGTAGATGTAAGAATGACCATTCCTGTAAAATTCAAGATCAAAGAAATACCACCTTATACGTTCATTAACGGAGATACAGTTTATACAGAATTTGAGAAACCTTTAACTTATAAAGGAGGCCCGACAGCTCTAGCTAATTTCATTAATACAAATAAGAAATATCCGGTAACCGGTAATACCACTTGTGGTGTCGGAACAATAGAGGCAAAAATACTCGTGCGGGCATCTGGCGCAATTGAAATATTAGAGCTTCATGATTTTAATAGTTTAGGAGTAGATTTTCAGTTTGAAGGAATTAGTGCCATTAATGCAACGACGGGGCAATGGGAGATGGCAGAATATCAGGGAAGAAAGGTACCTACGACCTATGTCATAAGAATTGATTTTCAACCTAGCGTTGATGGATGTAAAAATGTAACGGATAATTTTAAAACGGCACAAGAATTAGCCGCAACAGGTAGCGCGCTATTTAATGAGGGTGCACAGGAAGAAGGCTTGGCGAAATTAGACGAGGCGGTCACCTTATTTCCCAATAATGCAGAATATTTATATGCTAGAGGACAAGCCCATATGGAATTGAACCAGATGGAGAAAGCCTGCACGGATTTAACCAAAGTCAAGGAGTTATTGTTAGTAAGTTGGGTCGATAATTTGTTGCCTTTAATTTGTAATCCTGCTTTGCAACAAGAAACTAGTGGAAATTAGGTGGTACTTTTGTATTCCGTAAACAAAATCATAAAAAATTGAAATCAAAGATAGTCATAGGTACCAGAGGTAGTAAGCTAGCATTGTGGCAAGCAAACTTCACCAAAGATCAATTAGAAAAACTAGGTCTAACAGTGGAGTTAAAAATTATTAAAACCAAAGGAGATAAAATCCAGCATTTGAGTTTTGATAAAATAGAAGGGAAAGGATTCTTTACAAAGGAATTGGAAGATGCTTTATTAAGTGGACAAGTAGATATGGCGGTTCACTCTATGAAGGACTTACCAACGACTTCGCCTGAAGGACTGGTGATTGCGGGGGTATCTTATAGAGCTAATCCTGCGGATTGGTTAATTATTAGAAAAGGACAGGAAGATACTTCTAAAATATATCAATTAAAAGAAGGGGCAATTGTAGGTACTTCTTCTGCGCGCCGCAAAGCGCAATTATTAAACATCCGAGCAGATGTTCAAGTAAAAGATATTAGAGGGAATGTGCCTACTCGTTTGAATAAATTAGCAGCAGGTGATTTTGATGCCATTCTTTTGGCAGCCGCAGGTATGGAGCGATTGGAAATGGATTTGACGCCTTTTATCGTTATTCCGCTTAATCCAAAAGAATTTGTTCCTGCCCCTGCACAAGGTGTTTTGGCTTTTCAGACTTGTGCTGCGGATAAAGAAACCCGTCGGATTATTCAACAATTACATCATAAAGAGGTGGCTGCTAGAACGAATATAGAACGAAAGGTGTTGCAATTTTTTCAAGGAGGGTGCCAGATGCCACTAGGTGTTTATTGCGAGCAAGATGCTGCGGGTAATTATCATGTATGGGCAGCTAAGGCGGAGGCTTGGGACGGAGAGATAAAACGAATTCGATATTCTGCTAGTACGAATTATTTATTAGCGGAAGAGATTGTAAAGCAGTTAAAAGAAGAGATCTTATTGAAATAGAAATTGTGCTTAGTAACGATGAACTAATAACTCCGTCTCTTAGATTTTAAAAGGAGTCTTTTTTCTATAGGTTTTCAACCCATTGAAAAAAAAACTCATTTTAAAATCGACTGACTTATTTTTTTGTCGTTACTAAGCACAATCCAAAATAGCGAGATTGTTCAATAAACTGTGTCAAAAACAAAACGATAGTTTCGTAAAAATATGATTGTCAACTTTTTGTGAGTTTGATACTTGAACTTGACACTTGAGCCCGCCTGCCTGAAGGCACGAACGGGCAGGTTTTAACTTTCTCAACATAGCTATTTACTGAACAGGAATAGCAGAAGCATTTAGCTCTAGCACTAATGCTATATCGTCATTAATGACTTTATCTTTTGCCAAATCAACAATAGAGCCCGAGCCATAAGTGATACCCCATTCTGTACGATTGATCGTAAATGATGGCGATACTGCAGAAACCTTACCTCCTGCAACAGAGATATTAGCTGGTATCGTAATACTTTTCTTAGTACCTTTTAACGTTAAATTTCCTTTTACATTATGAGTTACATCTGCAATGCCAGTAGCTGGCGTTACACTTGTAATTTCAAAAGTACCTGTAGGAAACTGAGCAACATCAAAGAAATCAGCATTTTTAAGGTGTCCTTCTAGCTTCTCTTTCCCTTTACCTGCTTCTAAATCTGTACAAGTAATCGAATTCATATCGATCATGAAATCACCAGCTTGTAACGCTCCGTCTGCTACGGCTAATTTACCATTACTCAAACTAATGGTACCTGAATGAGAATCTCCTAAAGCTTTAGAACCCACCCAGTTCAGTTTGCCGCTATCTAATTTATAAACAGTAGCTTGAGTCACTTGCTTTGCCGCTTTTTCAGCTGCTCCTGTTACAGCCTTTACGCCTGTTGCTTTATCACCTTTGCATGCAAAGGCTAAGAATACCAATAAGAATGCGCTTAATCTTAAAGCAGTCTTCATTGAATTAAATTTTAGTTAGAAGTTGTTTTAGATAAGTACCATTTTGAGGACTTAGCTAGAAGAAAACAACTACTTCGTGAAGAAAAATAAAAAATGATGTAAAGATAAGATTTAAATAGAATAGAGGTGAGTTTCCTTGCTGTCCTTCAGCAGATAGTATTGGCTATATTTTGTTAAAGGAAAGAAGACGACTAGCAATCAAGGATTTATCCTTAAGCATTTTTTTTGCCGCTTAAGAAATCAATGGTGTCATCTAGACTTTTGAGTACGGTAACATATTGTTCACCTTGGATGTTTTGTGTGAGTACTTGATAACCAGATAACAATAGTTGAGTGGTAGGAAAATTATTTGTAAGGGTAGAGATATACTCTTTTAAAGTTGGTTTGACAAAGTCTTTAGATATAATCGTGTAGATAAAATCTGGTTGATGAATATGATGGGCATCTTGAATATCAGAGATCGTTACATTTTTACCAATATATACTACTTTGAATTGTCTAGATTTTAAAATATAATGCATGAACAATAGACTCAATTCCTGATCCTCTCCTTCTGGCAGATAAATCAAAAATTTTGGTATATCTACGCCCATTGCAACTGGAACACTATCAATCGCAGCGATAATTTTTTGACGAATCAAATAGGTCATGAAATATTCTTGGGCAGGATTAATAGACCCTGTTAGCCATAGTAGTCCAAGTTTATCCAAAAAAGGATAAATAACCTCTATCATCGTTCGCTCAAAGCCAAGTTGTTGAATATTAGTGGATATAATTCGGTCAAACTTATATTCGTCCATTTCAATCATGGACAAAGTGAGTGCGTCTAATTGAACATCATTCTCAAAATTGATTTCAGAAATGGCAGCTACCTTTTCCAAAATCTCCTCTTTTTCCATCTTAGCAATCTTAGAGATTTTGATCCCATTTCGATTAAGCAATGCTATATTAAGCACTACTTTAAGATTATCTTCTGTATAATATCTAATATTTGTCTTCGTTCGCCCAGGTTTAATAATACCATAGCGTTGCTCCCATATCCGTAATGTATGAGCTTTAATACCTGTGAGCTTTTCTAGATCTTTTATGGAGTAAACGGTCACGCTATGATTTGTGGTTTATGAACTTATAGATATTGTTATCCGAGGATAAACAGGAAATTAAGGAAATTGTTTAAGAAAACCATGTAGGAATTAGCGCTTAATAAACTTTATTGATTAAAATGATTCCATCCCTGCGCCTTAATTGCATGAATTTTGCCTCCCTTAGCATGCAATTTTACACCATCTTCTGCTGCCACAATATCTCCCATAATATAGATGTCTGGCAAATATTTAACCTTTTCAATATCGCTTGGATCGATGGTGAATAGTAGTTCATAGTCCTCTCCACCGCTTAATGCACAGGTGATAGGGTCCATGCCAAAATTAATCGCCTGCATTTGTGCATCTGGGTGAATGGGTACACCTGTTTCCTCTATATATGCGCCTACCTTAGATTGTTTGCAAATATGAAATAGCTCAGACGCTACGCCGTCTGAAATATCAATCATGGAAGTAGGAACGAGATTGTTTTTTTCGAAAGCACGAATCATATCTCTTCTAGCCTCTGGTTTTAATTGACGTTCTACCAAGAACTTATGCTCGTCTAACTCTGGCTTCATATCAGGATTGGCTATAAAAACTTGCTTCTCTCGTTCTAACAATTGTAAGCCTAAATAGGCTGCACCTACATTGCCAGTAATACAAATGATATCGCCTTCTTTTGCTCCATCTCTATAGCATAAGGTCTCTTTTTTCCCTTGACCAATGGCTGTAACACTAATGTAAAGCCCCTTAGGAGAAGAAGTAGTATCTCCGCCAACTAGGTCCACATTATATTTTTCGCAAGCCAAATTAATACCGCTATACAATTCTTCTAAAGCTTCTACAGAAAATCGATTAGACAAAGCAATCGACACCGTAATCTGTTTAGGGATCGCATTCATCGCATATATATCGGATATGTTTACGACCACTGCCTTATAGCCCAAATGTTTCAAAGGCGTATACATTAAGTCAAAATGAATACCTTCTACTAATGCATCCGTGGAAACGACCGTCAAATAATCTTTGTTATCAATAACCGCCGCGTCATCGCCAATTCCTTTTTTACTGGAACGATTACGAAGGCTTGTGTTTTTTGTCAAGTGTTCAATTAAACCGAATTCCCCTAATTCATTGACATCTGTTCTCTTTTGTTCTTCCTTTGCCATGTGTTGTTTCGAATGTTTTTTAGACAAGTTCTAATTTTGATTTCGCAAAAATACAAATAAAATAAGCCAATAAACCGTTAACGAATAGGTCAAGTAGTATTTTCTTTCCTGCTTTTTGTACATTTGATTATTCATTTTAGACGAATAAGACTTAATAGAAAAAAGGCTAACAGCAATACATGATATTAAGAGGAGAACAGTTAATTAAAAAATACGGGAAGCGAACGGTCGTCCAAGGGGTATCCTTAGAAGTAAATCAAGGAGAAATTGTTGGTTTACTAGGCCCGAATGGGGCAGGTAAAACGACTACTTTTTATATGGTCGTTGGTTTTATTAAACCGAATGGCGGGCAGGTGTTTTTGGATAATGAGGACATCACAGACCTACCGATGTATAAGCGTGCTCAGCGAGGTATTGGCTACTTGCCACAAGAGCCCTCTGTTTTTAGAAAACTAAGTGTAGAGGATAATATTAAGGCCGTATTAGAAATGACGAAATTAAGTTCGAAGGAGCAAGAAGAGCGCCTAGAATTATTGATAGATGAATTTACTTTACACAAGGTCCGTAAGAGCATGGGCGATACGCTTTCAGGAGGGGAACGTCGACGGACAGAAATTGCAAGAGCATTGGCCACTAATCCCAGCTTTATTTTATTAGATGAGCCCTTTGCTGGAATTGACCCGATAGCTGTAGAAGATATTCAATCTATTGTTGCTAAATTACGAACTAGAAATATAGGTATTCTTATTACCGATCATAATGTCCAAGAGACCCTATCTATCACAGATAGAGCTTACTTAATGTTTGAAGGAAATATTTTGAAAGCAGGCACTGCAGAGGAATTGGCTGCGGATGAAATGGTTAGAAAAGTATATTTAGGAATGAACTTTGAATTGCGGAAACGAGTACTGTGATTTTTTTATTTTGAGATTGTTACACTCTAATTATATGTAACAGATACACTACTGGACATTGAATTAGAACATAGAGCAGAGAAGCGAGAACAGAGATGTATTCCGTTTGCAACCAACGGAATTTGGTCATTTTTTAAACGAAATTTATCTCTACTCTCTATTCTCTGCTCTCTGTTCTAATCATTCTAAACGAGCTATTGAGAAAACTAAACACGAACAACCCTATCGCGTATTGGAGGGAAATACCCTTAGTACGCTTACTCCTACCATTTATTGTTGGGATATATCTGACAGAATCTTTCCATTCTTTTCAGCAAGAACTTGTATGGCTTTTATTTGGCTTGTTGATAGGCTTATATAGTTTAGGGCAGGCTTCTTTTACTTTTAAAAATCGATGGCTTCCAGGAACCTACATTAGCTTTTTCTTTCTTCTTTTCGGATATACAATTACCTGCCATCAAGATGAACGGACCGTAAATACTTATTTAGATAATTACCAGCAAACAGAGAATAGAATATTCGGTACCGTGGTAAGTTATCCAAAAGAAAGTGAGGTTTATACAAGGTTCAAATTTGCCCTTCAAGGTATTCAAGGGACTGAAAAGAAATTACATAGTTGCACAGGAAATATACAGGTTGCTATAAAAAAATCATTTTCCCACCCAATACCAGTATATGGTGATCAATTATTTTTAGTAGGAAATATAGATACCATCGCAGCACCTAGAAATCCATCTACCTTTGATTATCGCCAATATTTACACTTTCAAAATATCCATCATCAGCTGTTCGTGGATACGATGAATTGGAAAGTATTAAAGAGCGCACAAGCACCAGCAGTTTTTCAGCTAGCAAATACGCTTCAACAAAATTTTATTACACGCTTGGCAGAATATGTACCTGCTAGTGAAAGCTTTGCTATTGCAGCGGCGATGGCCTTGGGATATAAAGCGGCAATGACTTCAGATATTAAAGATGCTTATTCGGAAAGTGGAGCGATCCATGTGTTGGCTGTGTCGGGCTTGCATGTTGGTGTTTTGAGTGAAGTATTGTTATTTCTGCTAGGCTTTTTTACTAGCAAAAAAACGCATTGGAAATGGTTGAAATATTTTTGTTCCTTATTGCTTATCTGGACTTTTGTGTTACTTGTTGGAGCAACGGATTCGGTCGTGAGAGCTGGAATTTTATTTTCATTTATTAACTTTGGTAGATTGACTAGAAGAGATATTCATTCTTTGAATGCTTTGGCAGCGGCCGCATTTATTATCTTGGTAGTCGATCCTTATGCATTATTTCAAGTTGGTTTTCAGTTTTCTTTTTTAGCAGTTACAGGAATTATTATAGGGTATAAGCCTATTTATAATTTTTGGACTCCTAGATTCAAAGCAATTCATTTCTTTTGGCAATTAACTGCCGTTGGTATTAGTGCGCAGTTATTTGTTATGCCATTATCTGTCTACTACTTTCATCAATTTCCGCTATACTCGATCTTGTCTGGCTTAATGGTGGTGCCATTTGCTGGACTAATTTTATATACAACAATCGTTCTCTTAATCAGTAGTTATTTCAGCATATCATTAGCTAGTGTTATTGGTATGGGATTGTCCTGGGTGATTGCCTTCCAAAATGAATTTCTATTCATGATACAGAAACTTCCTTATCATAGTATTCAAGGAATATGGATAGAATGGTATGAAGTACTTTTAGTCTATGGTATAATATTTAGTTCATTATTACTCATTCGAACCAAGATAACTACTTGGTTGCAGGTGACTCTATGTTGTATGAGTGTACTATTGGGAATCCAAACTTGGCAATTAATAAATAGTTATCAACAACAATTGTTGGTGATATATGCATTACCAAAAGATACAGTGATAGATTTTGTAGATGGGAGAGAATTGGTGAGCTGGCAATCTAATTCGATCTCAGAAAAGACAATGGATTTTAATGTACAACCAAATAGGTGGGCAATGGATATTCAAGAAGAAAAAATCATTGTACCCAATAATGTCTTTGCATCTAAGCGACTATATGTTGATACCTCCTACCTGCAATTTGGAGATCGGAAATTAGTTATTGTGGATGATGCTTTATCGAAATCTTCTATTCCTCAAGCGGCACTAGATTGTACCTATGTATTAGTGAGAGACAATCCAAAAATAGTTATTAAAGAAGTGTTAGCTAATTATAATATGGACTTAATTATTTTTGATGGATCGAACAAACGGTATAAAATAGAAGCGTGGGAAAAAGAATGTGAAGCGATAGGACTCAGCTATCATGATGTGAAAGAAGAAGGAGCTTTTATGGATGATTTTACTAGTCAAACATTCTCTTCTGCCAAACCAAGGATTTCCTCTAAATAGCGACGATGATTGGCTAATCTAGGTATTTTATTTTGCACGCCAAATTTTCCTCTAGATCGCATCCATGCATGAAAAGTACCTTTAGGCAGTACGGTAAGTTTTAGTTGATTGAGTGCCATGTTTTTATAACGTTTAGCTTCATAATCAGAATTTATCTGCTGTAGGTTTTCATCTAAACGTTTAGTAAAGTCTTCTACGTTGAGTGGATGGTGTTCAAATTCAATCAACCAGTGATGTCCACCCTTTCCTTCTTTTGAAAAATAAATAGGCGCGACCGTATACTCTGCGACCATAGCGCGAGTTTGCTGACAGGTAAGAGCTACTGCCTTATCTGTATTATCTACCATGACCTCTTCGCCAAAGGCATTGACAAATTGCTTGGTACGACCTGTAATTTTTATTTTATATGGATAGATGGAAGTGAAGCTGACGGTGTCTCCAATTTTATACCTCCACAGCCCTGCATTTGTACTCACGACCATCGCATAGTTCTTTCCTATTTCTACTTCTTGTAAAGGAATGGCGATTGGTGCTTCTTTTTCCCATTCTTCCATTGGTAAGAATTCATAATAGACGCCATTATTTAATAAGAGCAGCATATCCTCATCCTCTGGATTCAATTTTAAGGAAAAGAAACCCTCAGACGCATTATAGATTTCCATGTAGGTGAAATCCTCTTTCGGAATGAATCGTTTGAACTGCTCCTTATAGGGGGCAAAGCCAACTCCGCCGTGTGCATAGACACTTAAGTTAGGCCATATTTGGCTAATGTTTTCTTTTCCTGTTATTTCTAATAATTTTCTAAACAAGACAATCGTCCAAGTAGGTACACCAGCGATCATATTGATGCTAGTATCGTCTTTAGTTAATTGTGCCGTGCGCTCGATTTTTTCTTCCCAATTAGACATGAGCGCCGTTTTAAAATCTGGCGCAAAAAATGGTCGACCGACCCAAGGCATTCTATGGGCCATGATAGCAGATACATCTCCGATAGTTGTTTTAGGATAAGGCTCGAACCTTTCTAAACTTCCCACCATTAAAAGATTTTTATCCGCAAAAGTTCTAGCATTGGGATTATGGTGATAGAGGATAGTGGTCGTATCCCAATTACCTCGAATATGGTTAGAAAATAAATTTTGATCCGTTAGGGGAACGTATTTGCTCTTGTCGCTTGTTGTACCAGAAGACTTAGCAAACCATTTTACTTTACCGCCCCACAAAACATCTTTTTCGCCATACATCATTCGTTCTATATATGGCTTTAGTTGGTCATAGTCAGATATTGGTACTTGTGTAGCGTAATCTTTTTGATTTTTAATAGACTTATACCCAAATTCTTGTCCCCATTTAGTATGTTTACTAGCAGCAATTAACTCTCTAAGTACTTGCTGTTGTACTTTATGAGGTTGCTCCATAAACGTTCTGATTCGCACCATACGTTGGCGCAGATACCAGCGCATTATTTTATTAATTCTTTCTTTCATCAGCAGATATGGGCTGAAATTGGTTAAAATGGGTTTCATAAGGCATAATTATCAAACGCACTATTTCAACAGACATATGCGCTACTGGCCTTATCAGTGGTAATCCAATATAAAAGTAGATAATTAATTGTATTTCTAGCTAGTGATATATGGAATAATTATTTTAGAAGGTTTAAGTGTTTATAACTTGGTTTTTACACCTTTCTTGAACTTTCTAGCGATTCTGTTTATTTTCGCAACTTTTATATACGTTTTGAGGTATTGAAGTTGTAAGTAGAATAGAGAGCAGAGAATAGAGAACAGAGACAGATTTCGATTAAAAACGAATATTTTTCAATTTTCAACGAAATCTATCTCTGTTCTCGCTTCTCTGCTCTCTACTCTGATTAATTAGACTCTTAAATTAATTCATATGGGTAGGCGCAAAGAAATTGTAACTATATTAAAAGATCCTCAAATAGGGGAGCGAGTTACTGTTAAAGGTTGGGTTAGAGCATTTCGAAATAATAAGTTCGTTGCACTAAATGATGGTTCTTGTTTTAAAACATTACAGATTGTTATTGATCCTGACGTGATAGCCGAAGATATTGTTAGTAAGGTCGGGTTTCATGCTTGTATTGCTGCTACGGGGACATTATTAGAATCCCAAGGGGCAGGACAAGCAGTGGAGTTGCAAGCGGATAGTATTGAAATACTTGGAGAAACAGATTTGAGTACTTATCCATTACAATCTAAGAAACAGTCTATGGAGTTTCTTAGAGAGAAGGCGCACCTTAGAATGCGGACGAATACCTTTAGTGCGGTTTTTAGAATTCGGCATGCCGTAGCTTTTGCGATCAATAAGTATTTTAATGATAAGGGATATTATTACCTGCACACACCAATTATCACAGGCTCAGATGCAGAAGGTGCAGGAGAGATGTTTCGGGTAAGTACGCTTGATCCTAAAGGCGCACCTATTGCTGAAGATGGAAGTATTGATTGGAAGCAAGATTTTTTTGGTAAACAAACCAATTTGACGGTATCGGGTCAATTGCAAGCAGAGATTGGAGCATTAGCACTTGGGAAGGTATATACATTTGGACCTACTTTTAGAGCAGAAAATTCTAATACTTCTCGACATTTGGCCGAATTCTGGATGATTGAGCCAGAAGTGGCTTTCTTTGACATCTTCGATGATATGGATTTGGCAGAAGATTTTGTCAAGTATCTAATTAACTACTGCTTAGATAATTATCCAGATGATCTAGCCTTTTTGGACAGTCGGATTGAGGAGATGGAAAAGAATATGAAGAAAGAGCTTCGCCGGCCGATGGGCTTAATTGATACGCTTCGATTTGTTGTGGAAAACGATTTTGAGCGGATTACTTATACAGATGCAATTAACTTATTGAAAAGCTCTAAGCCTTATAAGAAAGGTAAATTTGAGTATGATGTAGAATGGGGGATAGATTTACAATCGGAGCACGAGCGATGGTTGGTGGAAAAGAAATTTAAAAAACCAGTAATTGTTAGAGACTACCCAAAGGACATCAAGGCATTCTATATGCGTATGAATGATGACGATAAAACCGTTGCAGCAATGGATGTTTTATTTCCAGGTATCGGAGAAGTGATTGGTGGTTCGCAAAGAGAAGAGCGATTGGATAAGTTAACGAAGCGAATGCAAGAAATGGATATACCAGAAGAAGAATTATCTTGGTACCTTGATTTACGTAAGTTTGGTGGCACTCCCCATTCTGGATTTGGATTGGGCTTTGAAAGAATTATTCTTTTTATTACGGGTATGGGGAATATTAGAGATGTCATTCCTTTCCCTCGAACGCCCGGTAACGCAGAGTTTTAAGGGCAGAAGTCATAAGTCAGATCGTTCTAGTTAGCTTACGCTAACGGAACTGTCAGGTGTCAGACTTATGATGTTGATGCAGTGCTAGTTAGTCCTATTCATTTCACAAAAAAAAGAACCTATCTGATCTCAGATAGGTTCTTTTTTAGTAAGGTCAACATAGTAATCAGTAAGCGGTCAACATCATAAATCTGACTTCTGACCTCTTTTCTTAAGCTCTCTCCAATCCAGCTCTACTATACATTTTCTGCAACTTCTTTCTTGCGAAGAATATTCTGCTTTTAACCGTACCAAGAGGTACATCTAAGCGATCAGCTATTTCATCATATTTATAACCTTGATAAGCCATCCAGAAAGGTACTCTAAACTCATCTCCTAGTCGATGTACCATTTTTAGTAATTCTCCATAAGCAATATTACTCTCGCCGTCATTTCGAATACTTGCGTCTCCAGAATTTAGGTAGTAATTATTACTAGTTTGATCAAGGATGACTCCTCTACGAACTTTCTTTCTATAGTTATTAATAAAGACATTACGCATAATGGTGACGGCCCAAGCTTTGAAATTGGTATTCTCTTGAAACTTGTCAGCATTCGCTATGATTCGCATAGCTGTATCTTGATATAGATCCGCTGCATCAGCAGCATCTCCGGTTAATTTTAAAGCAAAAGCTCTCAAAGTGCTATTAACGCTTTTTAAATGCGCTTGAATTTTACTTAACATGGCGTCGAATTTAAAAGTTCTATTACTGTTTGGGGTAGCCAGCTATAGAACCCTATTTATTAGGAAATCGGGTAATTGTTATTTTGATATGACAAAAATATTTACAAAATGTGATTTTTGCAAATATTTTTTACTTTTTTTGTGAAATATTATTACAATAACGGTATTTTACTTTCTTAAATTGTAAAAAATAACTGCATTATTGATTTAATTGTCTTAATTCTGATGTTTTTCTACCAAAAGTTATTTTTTTTTAAGAAATTGTAGAATATTTTCGACTATTATCAACATTTATTAGATAAAGGGTGTTAATATTTTTTACAAGTAGATAAGAAAGTATCCACCAACTGAATTTTTACCGATTTTATGGTTGGGTATCTCTCAAGAACTATTTATATAACTCACGATTAGAAAACAAAAGGAAGATGACTTTATCAAGTTTAGCTTCTAATATTCGTCATTTGCGGAAGCAACTGTCTTTAAGTCAGGAAGAGCTGGCTAATAGACTAGGATTGAATAGAGGGAATATTGCATCGTATGAGAAAGGCACAGCAGAGCCCAAGATTTGTAATTTATTAAATCTAGCGCACTTCTATAAAGTTCCTATGAATGATCTCATCAGTGTGGATCTTCACTGTCCTGTTGCTTTAAAAACAGCAAAGGAGAACTATAAATATGAATTAAAAGCAGAGGATAAAGTAAAATTGGAGCAATTTATTAAGCAGGCGGAAGAACTACGTACCGTGATACAAAGTTTAAAGGTATGCCATCAATATCAACTAAAGACAGTGAATGATATGCCTGCTGAATTACAACCGATCGTTTCTAATTTTAACCAACTATGTGGTGCAGGTGGGCATTTAATGAAAGCACACGATGAATTATTAGATTTTGTTAAGAGTCGAATGAAATAGGATAAAATGATTCAAAGAAAAATAGGTCATGAGCATTAACTCATGACCTATTTTTTTTGAGATTGTTGAAATCACTTTTATTTCTCAGCAAGTGCTTTTATTTTATCTTCCAATTCGTATTCATCACCAGGAACATACCCGTTATGGTGATATATAATTTTTCCTTCTTGATTTACTAAAAAGGTTTGAGGAATTGTCTGAAAATTAAAAGCAGTTTGTAAAGCTGTAGGGTTACCACTTAGTATCGTGTATTCCCATCCTTTAGAAGCGACCAAAGCAGGAATAGTGGCTGCTGCTCTCCTTGTATCGATAGATACCGCTACTAATTCCATATCGTAATCATCTTGCCAATCCGAATATACATCAGCAATAGCATCTAACTCCTTCTTACAAGGTGCACACCAAGTAGCCCAGAAACTAATAACTGTAATTTTACCAGACTTTCCAAACTCTTGCATGTTGACCGTCTTTCCTTCTAAAGTTTTTACGTTGACATCAGGTAATGCTTTATCCTGGGCAGTAGCCGTAAAGAGGAAAAGAGAGAAAGAACAAAGTAAAATAGATCTTAATAGGTTCATTATTGATGTGTTTTTAAATTTGGAGTCTACAGAAGTAGTTGATGAGCATAAATCAATTAACTCATACTATCTATAATTTCTGGTTCTTTGACAAATTCAGTGAAAACGATCAAACAAAAATAAAAAACGCCTCCCATCCGCAAGCGGTTCGGGAGAAAACTCCCTCATCTCTGGTCGCTTTTGATTTTTCTTTTTATTTGAACACTGAATTTGTCAAAGAACGTAATTTCTTTTTCTATTGGACGTACAATATGGGATCTTTAATTCAAAAAATCCTAACCTTAACAAGACTTTAAGTCATTTATGGACGCAAAAAAATAGATTTACCTATTTGACTTTAAATTGAATCTTAAAATTGGTAAATCTATTTTCTCCAGCTGCTAATTATTTGTATATAATATGCTCTTTTTTCGAGAAAAAAATGTTTCCTAAAAAATGCAAAAATATTAACATATTTCTATATCCCGAATTCTAACAGAACATGACCGTTTATTTAAATAATGTAACATCTGATGTACTTGAACAAATTTAAGAAAATGGAAGCTGTTGTATATTCCATTAAAATGACATAACTTACGGATAATTAGGAAGATATAGTTTAGAAATGACTAAAACATTATCCTGTTTTTATCAAAAGAACAAAAATCTATACTATATTCATTCTAATTTTTTTAAACAACTTGGCAGACATTATTAAAGATTACATCAATGATTTAGCTGTTTATATAGCTTAATTAGGTGATTGATAGTTCATGTACATGAAATAGAGATCTACTGATCTTTATTGTTTTTATTATAATATCCCATGAGTATTAATCCAACTTAGTGTAAATTTCAGAACAATTTGGCGCTTCTATAATAACACATCTTACTAATCGATTGGTATCTTTTAGATACTATTGATGATGCCTTTTTGTCTCTCGATCTTCTTTAATAACTTCTTTTCTGAAGTTAGTACTTCACCGAAAGTCACACCTTTTTCAGAATTCGCCATTTTACGACAAAAATAGCTATCACTATATTGACATGTGGCAGCATAAAATGATGGTTTAGAACACATCATATTAGAAGTTTTAGCCATATTTTATATTTAAATTTTTCAAATATGAAAAATATATCTATTTTTGTATTTCTAGCATAGATTTTGTAATATTATATATGTAATACAAAAGTGTATTACAGTCAATTATTTATGAGCCATTCTGTGCACATTCCAGAATGGATACTATTATAGATGGATCTCAAATTTGAGACTATTACACCAATTTTAGTTATTGGCAAAACCGATTCTTTCCAATGATGGTCTAATTTTAATTCCGAAGAATTAGCACATTAAAGGAATGTAAGGTTGTTGTCCTTTTTAATTAAATTTTTGCATCCATTATGTTAATAGGTAAAACTCAAGCATGGAAGTTACAACAACAAATTTATCCCCTCAGGCTCAGGCTGATTATCGCCTAGTCTTGAGCGCCATTGACGGCGACCAAAGAGCATACGCAAAATTAATGGACCGGTATCGCAATTCCATCTATCACATGATGTACAAGATGGTGAGCAATCGGGAAGATGCGGACGACTTGACACTTGAAGCCTTCGGAAAAGCTTTTAACAAATTGCCAAGTTATACGCCGCGCTATGCCTTTAGTACCTGGTTATTTAAAATAGCCATTAATAATTGTATCGACTACATTCGTAAAAAAAGATTACATCTATTATCTATAGATGATCCTATTGAACCGGATGGCGACCACGATTATTCAAGCAATCTTAAAGCTAGTATTCTTGATCCTGAAGAAAAATTTATTCGGGCGCAAAGAGTAGAGCTCATGCAGGAAATTCTTCAAAAGCTGAATTTGAAATATCGTCTGATGATCGAGCTTCGCTTCTTTGAAGAGTTAAGCTATGATGAGATTGCTAAAGAGTTAGACATTCCTTTAGGAACTGTCAAAGCACAATTATTCAGAGCTAAGGAAATTATGTATAATTACCTTCAGCAGCCTGGTGCGAGTGCTTATTTAGAATCTACTAAAAGAAGAGTTAGAAGAAAAGCAAAGCCAAAGCCTGCTGTAGTGGCAGAAGTTTAATTTTCTTCCCTTCTGTTAAGTGCATGAACTAGACTTTCAAAGTCAATCAAGGGATTTAAATTATTTATGCACTTAATTCTGATATATTTTATATCAGTAAAATAGGAGTCATCTTTATATTTGAAGATGCCTCCTATTTTTATTTATTATCTCCTCGTTCCTTACCTTCCGCATAATTTCCTTTAAATTTGAATTTGTTTTGAAAGCCATGCTTCTACTTACCTATTCTGTGAGTATTCGGTGGACCTATGAGATTTGATTGCAGAAGTACTCCATAAAAAATAGTAAAACGTGAATTATTTAAATCTAGAATCCATTAGTAAGACCTATGGAGAAAAAGTGCTTTTTGATAATATTTCCTTTCAGGTAAATAAAGGGGAAAAGATTGCTATTGTCGCTAAAAATGGTGCTGGGAAATCGACCCTCTTAAAGGTGATTGCTGGAGTAGAGCCAGCAGAAGGGGAGAATAAAAATATCTGGATTTCTAAAGATATTCGAATTGGTTATTTGGTCCAAGCACCTGAATTTGAGGAAGGGATTAGTATTATGGATGCCGTCTTTAATTCGGATAATCCAATGATCCAAGCAATCAAAGCGTACGAAGAGGCACTTATTTGGCAAGACCGTCCTGAACTTTCTCAAGCCGCTATTACAAAGATGGATGATTTAAAGGCATGGGATTTTGAGGCTTCTATAAAAGAAATACTCTATAAATTTAATATTCGAGACCTACAGAAAAAAGTGGATAATCTTTCTGGTGGGCAAAAAAAACGACTAGCATTAGCTAAATTACTGATTGATGATCCAGAGTTTTTGATACTAGATGAGCCTACTAACCATTTGGATTTAGAAATGATTGAATGGTTGGAAGAATATCTACAACAAGCTAAATTGACTATTTTGATGGTTACGCATGATCGTTATTTCTTGGAACGGGTCTGTAATCATATCTTAGAGTTAGATGGTGGAATTTTGTATCGATACAAAGGGAGTTATTCCGATTTCTTAATTAAAAAGACATCTAGAGAAGAAGTTCAAGAATCTACTTTAGACCGGACTAAAAAATTAATGAAGCGAGAATTGGAATGGGTTCGAAGAATGCCAAAGGCCAGAGGAACTAAATCCAAGTCTAGAGTTGATAAATTTCATGAAATAAAAGAGAAAGCGACTCAAAAGATTGATAAATCAAAGATTCAAATAGATATTAAAGGACAACGATTAGGTAAGACGATTTTAGAGGCACAGTATATCAGTAAAAGCTTTGGAGATTTAAAAATAGTAGAAGATTTTGATTATAAGTTCAGAGCTAGAGAGCGAGTAGGGATCGTTGGTCCTAATGGAGTGGGTAAATCTACTTTTATTAATTTGTTGACAAAAAACATTAGACCAGATGCTGGAAAGGTGGTGGTAGGTGGGAATACGGTTTTTGGCTATTATACGCAAGAAGGTATACAACTAGAGAAAGATACTAGAGTAATAGATTTTATTCGAGATATAGCAGAATATATTCCCCTAGATAAAGGCTATAAACTAACAGCTATACAGCTATTGGAACGCTTTCTTTTTGATAGAAAACAACAACAAGTTTATATTTCTCAACTAAGTGGGGGAGAGCGTCGACGTTTATACCTGCTCTCCGTTTTAATGGAAAATCCTAATTTTTTGATATTAGATGAGCCTACCAATGATTTAGATATATTGACCTTAAATATTTTGGAAGATTTTTTAATGGAATATCCTGGATGTATCGTGATCGTTACGCACGATCGTTACTTTATGGATAAAGTGGTAGAGCACTTGTTTGTTTTTGAGGGAGATGGGGTAATTCGAGATTTTAATGGCACTTATAATGAATATAGAACCCTACAGAAAAATGAGGAAAAAGAACGAAGAAGAATAGAGTCCGCTAAAGAAAAGAAACCTAATGATAAAGTAAAACACCAATACCAACAAGAACTAACACCAGGCTTAGACTACGAGCAAAGAAAAGAGTTCAAAAGATTGGAAAAACAAATCGAAAAACTGGAAGAAAAGAAAATAACTTTGACGGATAAATTTAATGACCTAAGTTTAACTCCCGAAGATATTGAAAAATATTCTAACGAATTAGGCGCATTACAAGAAGAATTAGAACTTAAAGAATTGCGCTGGATGGAGCTAGCTGAAAAAGCATAATTTTTTATTATGTAAATAATGATACTATATTTTTTGTCTAAATAGATGTTTATTGGACCATGAAACAGTTGATTAAGTGTTGTTTTTCGGTTTTAAATGTTGTTTTTAGATACATGAAAGGAGTTTAATCCTATATTGGTTTTAAATAATTAAACAATGACTCAGTAAAGACATTGTTTTAAATATTTTTTTTTAATAAATACTTGTTGCTGCAATAGAAAAAATAGCCTATTTTGCATATGCCTTTAATGATTCTCTCTATTGTTAGCAAGTTATCGATTAATTTCGATAGCTTGCCTTTAGAAATACATCCACTTCTTTTTATAGACCTACTTCCGATAAGTACTATTAAGCGAACCATTTTTCTTGATGATTATTTAACTATTTGCATCAATGGTAGATAGCGTTAGTATATCTTATAAAGTTTTACCTTTTCTTTTATTGTTATTCCCATATACTTTTTTCGCCCAATCAGGGGTAGAAGGAACTTGGGAAGGTACGATAAGCCTAGAGCGTCCTGGGCCAGTTACTACTCATAAATTTGAGTTAACCTTACGAAAAAAAGGCAAGGAAATAGTGGGTACTTCGTATATCTATTACGATGAAAAAACGGCTGTATCTATGAGTCTTTCTGGACGTTATTTTCGGGATCGATCAATGCGGCTATTTAATTATGATGTATTGTATCCAGCAAACGAACCGAATAAAGAAAAGCATATAAGAAAGTATCAATTAATATATAAACGAAGTGCCTTTAACCCCGATACGATTGAAGGTTACTGGCAAGAGAAAAATGATCCTATATTTGCTAAGTATAGACAGGGTAAGGTCTATTTGACTAAAAAGAAAGGACTATCTAAAGCATGAGCAACGCTGATTTAAATAAACTACTTCCACCGAATAAACAAATCATATTGTTTGATGGCGTTTGTAATTTATGTGATAAATTTGTTCAATTTGTATTGCGTCATGACAAGGAAAAGCAATTTATTTTTGCTTCTCTTCAATCCTCTATTGGACAACAATTATTAAGGGAGTACAATTTGGAAAATAGCCTTAAAACGGTCGTTTTGATTAGTGATGGAGTGGCTTACCTTTATTCAGATGTCGCTATAAGAGTTGGTAATACTTTAGGCGGTTGGATGAAAATTACTTACTTGTTCTATTTAGTCCCTAAATTTTTTAGAGATATTATCTATAATTGGATTGCAGCAAATCGGTATCGACTTTTTGGTAAGCAAGATCATTGTATAATACCTAAAGTAGAGTGGAAAGATAGATTCATAGATACTTGAAAGCGAATTGTCTTTCAGCTATTCTTTCTCCAGAATTATAGAAGTTGTTTAACGATGAATTTAAAAATTGGTATCTCTATTTTAATATCTTGCCTATCTATCTTGGCTTGTCAAAAAGAAACCCATCAGGCTGGCATTCAACCATCTTCCTTTTTTGATCTTAAAGAATTCTTTAAAGAGGAAGAGCAAGCTTTGTCTGGAAAGATAAAAAGTTTGCATAAAGAAATTACAATTAACGGGAAGCTAGAAGAGCAAAAGATAGATTCTTTTGATTTAAACAAAGAACTAGCCATCTTTATAGCTGCAGATATAAATCGACCTGCTTGGTTAGGGCAATATCAAGTGGATAGCTTAAAAGATGCCCAAAACGTACTAAAAGCAATTAATTATAAGGCGCTTAAAGATAATTTGAAGACAAAAGAGCTGACTATCAGTTATCAAGATGGGGAAGTGACAGAAATTTACGTTAAAAAAGCTATTTCCACCATGGCGGCAACTTCTTTCCAAGAATTAACTTATTACAAAGGAAAAGGGTACAAGAATAAGAATGAGCAATCCATGATTTTCTCAGAAGCTAATGCGATTCAATTAGATGTGAAGTTTTTAGAATAAACTATTTAGGTCAATATTATCAAGTGTTAAAACAAAAAAAGCCTACTCTTTGTACAAAGAGTAGGCCTTTTTTATATGTATTGATTTTGTTTGTTGTAAGCAATTAATTGCTTAGAAACCGTAAGTGAAACCTAAAGAATTAAAGCTCTGAAGGCCATCATACTCAATTTCAGACTTTCTTAACCCATAGGTAAGTCCTACACCTATGCCGTTCCAAAGATTAGCAATATTTAAAGAGTTGATCCAAGTATATTCAAATGCACCAGCATCTCTTGCAGCAACTATCTCCTCACCTGCAGCGTTTACTTCTGCTGGCAAAGCTAATGTTTTATCACCGTACGGTAAGAATGCACCTAAGTTAGAAGACCAAACAATACCCCCTGGGAACTCGTGAGTGTAAGTACCTTTTATCTTTGCACCAGCTACCCCTAAGCTTTTGCTTGACTCACCTGCAGACCAACCAATGTGGTAAGTTAATGGGTGAACAACAAATACCAAGTTAGGAATTTGATGAGGAGTCCAAGTAACACCAACACCTACATCAAAAGAACCAGGATTCAAGAAATTGAATACAGAAGAGTTAAAATCACCCATTGCAGAGATTGCAAAGTCTTGATTTAATCTGTATCCCCAAAGAGAAGTACCAATTAATACGTCTGTATTTCGATCTCCAAGAAAATCACTTCCTTGTGCATCATCATTGGTATCATTATCTAATCCTTGCCAAGCAACGTTAGCAGTAAGATTATTTCTCCAAAAAGTTTTTTCTTTGATGTTGTTTGCGAATGCATTAACACCTAAGTTTAAATTAGAAGAAGAACTATTTCTGTTAGCATTAGCTGCCCAGTTATTAGAGCCACCAAAGTTAAGCCCTACTAAACCGTTTAAACCTGTCTGCCATCCAGAAAGAATTTCAATCTCTTTCTTAAGGCCATCAATTTCTCCTTGAAATGCATCTACTTCTGCTTGCTTAGCTGCTTGCATTCCTTCGATTTCTGATTTTTTAGTCTTTAGCTCCTCAAGAGTTTGCGCTTGAAGGAAGTTTACGGATAAACATACTAAAACTAGTAATGTCAATTTTTTAATAATCATCTTTAAAACTTTTAATTTAATAATGCTTTATAAATTCCTACTAAGTAGGAGAAGTATTATTTAAAACACTTCATGTATAGTACAACAATCTAACGCCATAAGACTAGCAATTGCTGCTATGGGTAATTATATTATTAAGCTTAAGTAAGCTATTTCCTTTAATAATTAAATGGTAATGTTTGTGGGATATAGTATAACAAAATACTAAAAGAGGTATTTCATTATAGTGCTATAAACTAGTGGCGGCCTTAGTGTAATTGAATTTCTTTACATAAATAAAAAAATAATTAAGAATGTATTTCTACCTTATCGTGAGCTAGTTTGCTAAGTGGAAATACTACTTTTTTATCACCTGTCTTTAAAACAAAAGATTTGTTATCCATTGTTTCTATTTGTCCTTTTATGCCTTCTACTGTAATTTGATCTCCTGCTTCAAATTTATTTTTAACATAAAAAGATGCTAAAAAATTGGCCATCATTTCTTTAGAAGCTAGACCATAGCCTAGTGCAAAAGAAATTACTATGCCAGATATAATGATTAAGAAACTAGAGTTAATTAAATCGGTGCTAATTTTAGCTTGATCCAATGCACTCATAGTAACAATCATCAACAAAAAATAAAATACTATTGATGCAATCGCTTTAGCTGATGGAATTCCTAAAGATTGACACGTTGTTAATAAAAGCCCCTTTACAGAGTCTGCTATTAATAAGCCAACTAAAAAGAATATAACTGCCGAGAATAGGCTCGGTAGATAATTCATAAAATCTATCATCAAATTAGAAATAGATTCTATCTGTAACACATCAGTTGCTGCAATTAAAGCTATGAACAATCCCAAATAATAAACAACCTTACTAATTACTACACTAGGTTTAATTGTAATATTTGCTTTTTGAACAACATCAATATCATTTAGTTTATCCGCTAAGCTATCTACCTTAAGGCTTTCAAGAACTTTTCTTATTACTCTAGCAATGATTTTTGCAATCATCCATCCAAGGATGGCAATAACGAAAGCAAAAAGTATATTTGGAGCTGCTTGGGTTATTCTGTTAAGTAATTCTATTGATAATTCGCCCATCTAATGAGAGTTGGTTTTGTTATAATGTTTGATTTCTATCTCTTTATGATATAGAAATCTATTAGGGTTCTTTTTATCCTGCTGATGGACCACCAGACGGCGCATCATTTTGGTTGATGCTGCCAGGAGGGCCAGATTTTTTACTCCTATTGGAAGATGCCACTTCTCCACCAGTCATCATTACAAAAGCATCTAGAATTTTAGTTAGATATAACTCTACTACTTGACCAATGGTCTGCATACCCTCTATTTGTTGTCTTACTTGACGTTGTGTATCTCTTAAGTCCGGTACTCGACCCATTTCATCATCTTGCAGTCTTTGGAAATTATTTTTCATAACTAATATATTTTGTAGGTCCCCAAGAACAGATATATGGCCTTAGGTCTTTTTTTTCTCTCTAAAACTCTCGAGCTGCAAATATTTCTTTGTACACTTTCTGGACTTTATGTTTAGCTCTCTTAATTTTCATTTTAATCGCACTCTCAGACTTTAATAAAGTTTCGGATATCTCTTTGATGGACATATCATCCTGATATTTCATAAGTAATACCGCTTTATCTCCTACTGGAATTTTATCCAGTATTATTTTTAGCTTCTTTACCTCAATCTCTAATATGGCACTATCAGGAACTTCTTCCGCTACATCAGCCACTTTTTCAATATCCTCCGAGAAAATATTCTTTTCTTTCTTCCCTTTTCTAATTAAATCAATGCAATAGTTATAGGTGATAGAATATATCCAAGTAGAAAATTTTGATTTTCCACCAAACTTGGCCAAATTCAAGAAAATCTTTAAAAAGATGTCTTGAGTAGCATCTTGAGCCAATGCTTCGTTTTTTAGCAAAGAGATACACTTGCTAAAGACCTTATTTGAGTATTTCAAGTAAAGTTGGTCAAAATACCTAGATTCTTGCGTCTCTAAATATTTTGCTATGAGTTCTTCGTCTGAAGTTTTGGTTCTATGCAGTGTCTTTTCCAAGTTTTTTTAAGTTTGTACTTTCCGCAAAGGTAAATAAAGTAGTACAACTTTGTATTGGAGAGCGTAAAAGATAAATTTTTATTTTCTTTCTTCTTTCTCCTTATTTTACAAGGGGCTTCATGTAAAAATATCATAAAATGCAACTATTCATCTCTTACGATGGATATGCTACCGATATAGTAGTGCAAATATGGAGGCACGCAGCCGACTATTTGACGATAACTTTTTGTAATAGGGTACACAATCTATTAAGGAATTTATGTTAATAAGTTAAAAATAGTGCTTTGGGACTTGCTTTAAGTGTTTGATTTACAGTTGTTTGAGGATATTGTTGGATAGGAATTTTTGAATGGTAGATATTATTCTAAAGAGCTGTATTATGACAATAACAAGATGTACTTTAACTTCTTATTTTAAGAGCAAGTGAGGAGTAGGTAGCTACAAAGGGAAGTAACATTTTTAATCAGGTACAAAAATACATGATGTAGGCTTGAGTTTTTTTTGAAACTAAAGAGCGTATTGGCAATTTATTTATTCTTTAGAATAGTCTTTTTTTTATAAAATTTAATTATTTGATCGCAGGCAGCATCTAATAATTGGTAAACTTGTCCAAAACCATCATTATAATAAGGGTCTGGTACTCGTCGATTCTCATTGGGATAGCTATAATTTAAGATCATTTTGACTTTAGCAGCTTGTTCTTTAGAGGCTTTAGCTAGAATGGTATTGTAATTGTCTGCGTCCATCGCAAGAATTAGGTCAAACTCCTCTAAATCTGATGCTTGAAATTGTCGTGCTCGTTGATCTGTAATATCTATTCCATTTAGACGAGCTATAGCTATTGATCTGCTATCTGGCAAAGAATTGATATGCCAACCACTAGTTCCTGCGGAATCCACTTGCCAATTTAGATTATTTTCTTTGAGTTTAGCTTTTAAAATACCTTCTGCCAAAGGAGATCGACAGATATTGCCTAGGCAAACCATTAATATTTTCATTCAAGACTGTAATTTGTAAC
>CALJIY010000079.1 GCA_937973945.1 uncultured Saprospiraceae bacterium
TTTGGCAATTAAATCCATTTGGTGGAATTGAAAATCCAAATGAAATCCGATTTGGAAACCCGAATCTTGATCCAAGTTATAGAGATCATATGGAATTGAAACTACTTTATAAAAACGATAAATTAACGCTCTCTCCATATATTAATGCGCATTATATTGATGGATTTTATGATACTCAAGTACTACAAGATAGCAGCGGATTGGTAACCTATTTTCCTGTTAACCTAGATCAGGAACGTATACTTCAAGCTGGATTAATTCTTACCTACGCACCATTTAAGGGCTGGCAGTTTAATGCAGAAGCTAGGGCTGCAGAGTTTAGGCAAACAGGATTTTATGAAGGAGTTGATTTTGGAAATTCCTTTCAAACTTTCAGTGGGGAACTTGGAATTCGGGGAAAACTACCAAAAGAGATTCGATTACAAGCGACCTTTTTTTACTATGGCAGTCAGCGCTATTTGCAATCCTATCGAGATCCTTACTATGGAATCAATGCCGGCCTAAGTCGCAAGTTCTTAAGTGATCGATTGCAAGTATCTCTCAATGTCCGAAATTTGTTTGAGCTGGGGGTGTATCGCGGTGGAGCGACCTTACCTACCTTTACGAATTCCTATGCGCGTAGATGGCAGGGGCAGCGAGTGGGCCTAACAGCAGCTTGGGATATTGGGGCAGATGTTCGGGTTCGGAGAGCGCGAGGGAGTATACGGTAAGGATTAATAGTGAATAGTAATCATACACAAAACCACTTTCGTTTCTTAAAGGTGAAGAAGTAGAAATTTTAAACACTTAATAATAATACCTCAATAAGGCACGTTTTTAGCTGTGACATAGTAAGTTGATACAATTTTAATAACTTAAATAATAATGGCAAGTAAAAAAGAAATCTTAGGAAAGATAAGAATCCTAATCACGCAAAGTTTTAAGAATCCAGAAGACGCATTTAACTTCTTTGATAAAAATGGAGATGGATATTTGGAGTATAAGGAGGTGAAAAAATTAGTAAAGAAGGCGAAAGTAAGTGGTTATCTGTCTAGTATAGTAGCCAATAAAATAATTAGAGGTTTGGATAAAGATGTCAATAAAAAGCTAAATTGGAAAGAATTTAGCAAGGCAACTAAAGAGCTATTATCCTAGCGTGTTTTGCTGGTAAGTCGCGAAGGCACAGAGATATGGCTTTTCTGTGCCTTCGTGTCTCTATGTAGGGAAAAGACTACTTTGCAGCACTAGTCCAAGCTGACCCCTTCACTCGAAACCGCCAATTCCAATCAGCGCATTCCTCTGCATAATCAATACGAACTCTTGGGCTAGCGATCATTTCCTCTTCCGTAAAAGAAATTCCTCTATCTTCCAACCAAATAGCACTATCTGAATGGCATAAAGAAGTACCTGTGTATTGAGTAGTGATGCCTAAAGCTTTACCTAAGACACCTGGACCGCCAGTTAGTTGCCGATTTACTTTTTGGCGATTTCTTCTAGACATCATTAATGGAATATTATCAAGAGGTTCGATAGCACGAATTAAAATGGCATGAGCCATTCCTTTTGTTCCAGTAACAACATTGAACATATGGTGAATACCATAGCAGAGATACACATAGGCAATGCCCCCTTCCTCAAACATGACTTTTGTCCTTTCCGTTAAACGATTATTATAAGCATGAGACGCTTTATCTTCGGGCGCTTTATAAGCTTCTGTCTCTACAATAATGCCGCTAGTTATTTGATGCTCTATATTGGTCACCAGCACTTTACCAAGTAAGTCTTTACTTATTTGGACAACATCTGTTCTAGTGTAAAAGGAAGCGGGTAATCTTGTTGCTGTATGGTTTTTCATATCCGTACAAAGCTAAAAAAATCAATATAAAAAAATCTAGTCGTATATGTTATTTAAAATTACAATAGTATTTATGAAAGCTGTTATAGTTTACTTAAATTTGTAGAACGAAAACTACTCTTCTATATATTTCTTTGAATCAGCCCTTTCAAAGAAAAGAACTAAATAGTATGAGTAAAAACTCTGAAACCAAAACTGCTGCCATTCTTTTTGCAGATATTGCTGGCTATACGGCGTTTATGCAAAAAAATGAGGAGCAAGCCCTCCTTCAATTACAACACTTTAAACAAGTATTAGAGCGTGTTGTCCCTTCCTGTCAAGGCCGTATTGTTCAATTTTATGGAGATGGTTGTTTGGTTATTTTCGACCATGCAAAACAAGCAGTCACTTGTGCTAAAGTATTACAAGAGACATTTCGAGAAGGAGTCGAAGTACCTGTACGTATTGGTTTGCATCAAGGAGAGGTATTGCTTAAAGATGGGAATGTGTATGGACATACGGTTAATGTAGCTTCTAGGATAGAGTCGATGGGCGTAGCAGGTGCGGTATTGATGAGCAGTCGAATATGGTATAGTATTAAAAATGACGCAGCTTTTAAATTTTCTCTTTTAGGAAAATTTAAATTTAAGAATGTAGAGGGTCCAATGTCTGTATACGCCTTAGCGAATAAGGGCTTTTATGTTCCTAAAAGGAAAGAAATTCAAGGTAAATTTGCACCTACCGAAAATAATAATCAATACCGTTTTTTATATTGGTTGCTTCCGTCTTTATTGGCGGGCGGACTGGGCTTCTTATTATGGCAGTCTACTACTCAAGACGAACAAATAGATAATAAGATATTAAAGGAACGTATAGCTGTTTTACCCTTTAAAAATAATACGAATGATGAGCGCTTAAATGTGCTAGGAGAAATGGCAGCTGATTGGATTAATACTGGATTAATGGAAATTGGAGAAGCGGAGGTAGTTTCTCCCTTTACGGTTAGAACCCATGAAGACGCCATTGGTGTTTTAGAAAATGACCCACAAAATAGACCTTCCTTTGCCCAATTGACGGGCGCACAAAACTTAATTACAGGTAGTTATTATAAGGCCCAAAAGGACATCATTTTTAAATTGAAATTAGTAGATGCTAGAAGTGGACAATTGCGATTTAGTTTTAAAGAAATAAGAGGGAGTGAAAGCAATAAGGAAAATATTATTAATGAGTTGAGATCGCAGGTAATGGGGTATTGGGCGGCGAGGGAGATGGTGGATTCCAAAAAAATGAAAGCACCTAATTTTAAGGCCTACGAATTGTACTTGCGATCGCTTAGAACGATTAATACGGAGAGAACTTATCAAGAGATTCTAGAAATAGATTCTACTTTTTATTTAGCCCGAATCCAATACTTGTTTTTGAATAGAGCAGAAACGCATGGAAAAAATCTCCCCAGTTTTGAATTTTTTGAAAGACATAAGAATAATTTAAGCGAATATGAAAAAGCATGGGTTACTCATTTAAAAGCAGTTTATTTAGGCCAATTAGAAGTTGCTTTTAATAGCCTTAATGAGATTAGGATAAAGTATCCTAAGGACTTTATGTTAAATCATATCACAGCCACAACAGCTTTGGAAGGTTTAAATAATCCAGCATTAGCTTTGGCTATCTATGAAGAATTACCCCTTGATGAAAAGCTTTCTGCATCAATAGGCCTCTACTATAATTATCGAATTAATAATATAGTGGTAGCTTATATTCAATTGAATAAGATACCAGAAGCTATGGCTTTTATGAAAACAGTCTCACTTAGTCCTATTAAGAATGCTAGTTTGAATTATTATATGCGAACAATCATGTATGAGGCTTTATTAAGTAAGGATGAAGAGAAATTGGCGATAGCCTATGAAAAATTAAAAACGGTATTCAAGCGTAATCCTTTTCCTTATTTTTTATTAAGTGTTAATTTGACTCAGTCGAATTTCATCACAGAAGATTTTAGGAAAATGTTGGAAAAAGACATGGTCACCTTTTACAACCAATTACCACCTAATAATATTCAAAGGGCATTATGGCAGAATATGATCGCAAGAATGACTGGTAAAATGGAATTGCTAAATATCAATAACTTATCTCACCTACCAAAAGCATTTCAAATTGGGAACCTTTCTGCTGCAGGAAGATTATATGCGCGTGAGAAACAAATAGATTCTGTTAAAACAGTTATCAAAAAACTACAAAATCTAACAACGCCAGATTATTCTGCATTTAGTCAAGTAGGCGCTGGTTCGGCATATTATTTTATGGCTCGGCTTCAAGTTTATTTAGGAACCTATGAAGATGCGATTGAAAGTCTAAAGCAAGCAAGAGCCTTAGGGGCGGAAACTAGATTAATGCATTTTCAGTATGATTGGAATTTAAAGCCACTTTTTGATTTTCCAGAATTTAAATCACTCCTTCAGCCAATATGGCCTGCTTCGGATAATGCCCAAGTAAAGCTACTAGCGGTCAAACAATATCGAGCTGCTTCGGAAAAGATAGAGGATGTGACCGCAGCCTTTCAAGAAAGAAAAGAAATTCAACTAGCCTCTGGAGATCGATTTTTTAATCTAACATTAAGTACCTCTAATAATTTTAATATGGCAGGACTCACGTATCATTATAAAATAAACGGAGTCGATGAAGAATGGTCGGTTGCGGATAAAAATATATTAACCATTAGTGGATTACCTTATGGTCAGCAAACTTTAAGTATCAAAGCGCTTTTTCCTAATGGTCGATTTACTAAAGAAATACTAGAAGTACCTGTGTATGTTGCCAAACCATTTTATTTAACTATTTGGTTTTTAATTGCTTCGCTGGCGTTTATTTTTTCTGGTATTTATTTATGGACGAAACGGCTAAAAAAGCAGAAGGACATCTTAGAAGAAGAAGTAGTGCGTCGGACCCAAAAAATAGAACAACAAGCAGAAGAATTGAGGCAATTAGACAAGATGAAATCTAACTTTTTTGCCAATATGTCTCATGAGTTACGCACTCCACTTACGCTTATTCTTAGTCCAATAAGTAAATTATTGAAAGAGGAGAAATTGAGTGATAATGGACTGAAACTGTTAAATATGATTCAGCAAAATGGACAAAACATGTACCATTTAGTTGATGAGATAATGGATCTAACTAAGTTAGAAGCGAAAAAGGTTATACTTAAGGAGGAGCCAGTTATAATGTATCCTTTTTTAGAAAGATTGGTGAATACCTTCGACTCTTATGCTCAAAAGAAAAAAATAGCATTGTCGCTTTTGTATAAAGCGAATACCCATTTACAACTGAATTTAGATAAGAGCAAATTCGAGAAAATTCTAAATAATTTAATATCTAATGCGCTAAAATTCACACCTGAAAATGGAACGGTTACTGTTTTGTTTGAAGATTTAGGTCATGTGCTTCAATTAGAGGTAACAGACAATGGTGCTGGAATTCATCCAGATGATTTACCACATGTTTTTGATCGCTACTATCAAACCAAACAAGCTAATACAAGCACTCAAGGAGGAACGGGTATTGGTTTGGCACTAGTCCAAGAATTAGTTAAGTTATTTGAAGGAGAAATAAAGGTAAAAAGTGAACGGGGTCAAGGAACTAATTTTATTGTTAACTTTCCTAAAAAACAGATCTTAAAGCAATTAGACGAGCAAGAAATTGCAGCTATAGCGGCCTTAAGCAACAAAGAAATTCCTATAGGAAAACAGAGCAATGGTTTTGTAAAGGAGTCAATAGAGCAGGTCTCTTTGCAAGATCATCAAGAATCATTCGACGAGAAACCTAAACTGCTAGTTGTAGAAGATAATAGACAGCTTAGAGAATATATACAAATTTTGTTAGGGGATACTTATCATATGGTCACTGCTACGAATGGCCAAGAAGCACTAGATTGGTTAGCAGGGCGCAGTTCTATAGAAGAACTCCCAGATCTAGTTATTTCTGATTTAATGATGCCAATTCTAGATGGCTTTCAATTGTTAACTGCATTAAAAAATCATGAAAAATTCCGTGCTATTCCGACTATAATGCTGACGGCTAGAGCGGATATGCAGGATAAGCTGACGGCCTTGCGGATTGGTGTAGATGATTATATGATTAAACCTTTTGTAGAGGAAGAGTTACAAGCTAGAGTGGCCAATTTATTACAGAATGCGAAAGAGAAAAAAGACTATTCCGAAAGTGCGATAGAAACAGCAGCGACAAATACAGTAGCCTTAAGCAATCCGATGGTTGCAGCAGAACAAATAGTGAAAAAAACACCTGCGGAGGTGCTTATTAGTTCAGAAGACCTGGCATGGTTGTCAGAAGTAGAAAAAAAAGTATTGGCGATGCTCTCTGATTTTGACTTTACCTTAGATCGTCTAAGTACTGAAATTTATTTAAGTCCTCGCCAGATTCGTCGACGTCTGAAAAAAATCACTGGTTTGTCGTTTTCCCAATATCTCCGAGAGGCTAGATTCCGAGAGGCTCGCCACTTATTGGAAACAAAGAAAGTAAGGACTATAAAAAAGCTAGCCTACGAAATAGGAATGAAAGATGTCAAGTATTTCTCTCAGCAGTTTAAGCAACATTTCGGTAAATCGCCTTCTGAATATTTGCTTAGATAGAAAGAATGTAGCTTAGATTGCAGGTCTGATTAGGTGTTCGTTATAGCTACTCAGACCTGCAATCTAAGCTACATTTAAACCAAGATGTCCTATTTTTCTTACTATTTAGAGGGATATGTCCTTATTTTCCACCGTACTAGACCCTTTAATCTTCTACCGTTTGAAATAACTTTGTAGTAGCAAAAGAAATTATTTTTATTACACAGTATATTAACCCTATTCCAAAAAACTAATATAATATGATCTTATCTCAAAAAACCTCGCTAACAATCAAATTGATACCCATAGGTATATTATTACTTATTGTTAACACTTCTTTTGCAATAGAAAACCCATTAGATAGTATTAAAGAACAACCAAGATTTGATAGTATTCAAACTGTTTTTCAAAAAATACAGCACTATCAAAAATTAGTCATTACGACCAATTTTGATACCCTGATGGTTAATAGAAGAACTGTTGCAGAACAACCAGCAAGCCTAGTTCTTTCAGGCGATGGACAAAGTGACCTACAGATAAATATTCAGATTAAACCTAGAGGAAGATTAAGAAGAATGAAATGTGATCTACCACCGATCCGACTTAATTTTAATAAATCGGATTTAAATGATTTGCAGCTTTACGAAGAATACGACAAACTCAAACTAGTCACGCATTGTGAAGATACTGGAAAGAATGCCCAAGTCTTGTTAAAAGAATATTGGACCTATAAATTATATAATGAAGTAAGCCCACAGAGTTTGCGAGTTCATGTATTGGAAGTAAGTTACGTGCATGAAACGGACCCTTCTAGAAGAATAGATAGCTATGCATTTATTATTGAAAATGCAGCAGAAATGGCACATCGGTTAAATGGAGAGCTGATAGAACAGGGAGTGAGATCGACAGATTTGACAACATCTTCCTATCATAATGTACTTTTATTCAATTATATGATAGGGAACACAGATTGGAAACTGGCTACGCAAAAGAATTTAAAAGCGGTTAGATTGAAGGGCGATAGCCTTTTCACTTTAGTGCCTTATGATTTTGATTATTCCAAATTAGTCAATGCACCTTACATGAAAAAGGATCAAACCATCCCCAATTTAGATGAAAATAACCGAGCAGTAATAGGGAAGATTTTAGATAGAGCGGCCTTATTAAAGAGTATAGAACTATTCAAGTCCTTAAAGAAAGAAGAATTCAAATGCTATAAGAAATGTACCATTTTAAAACAGAAAGAAAAAGGTTATATGACCTATTTTATTAATACTTTCTTCCAGACGATAAAAAGGAAAAATAAGATGGAAGAAATATTTTTTCCCATTCAAAAAGAAAGTAATTAAGCATCGAAGTTGTTAGAACGACCCACCAAAACAGAATACTACTTTTATAGAACATGCTATAATGAAACCCCTTCGTTAAATTTTAAAAACAAAAATCATGACAAATGTAATGAAAGTAGTGGCTGTTTTATTGGCAACAAGTCTATTCGTTGCCTGTTCATCAAAAGATGTTGACAAAACAATGAAAGCTACTGCTACCGCTAGTGTAGATCAAAAAGTGGAGCAAATTTCAGGTTTAGTCATTGCTATCGAAAATGGAAAAGATGGCTATACGGCCCAAGTAGATTCAAAGCCAGGAACAGTCTATTCGGCTTTGGTCAGTATCCCTAATTTAGGTGGTCCAGAAAACTACACTCGTTTCAAAGTAGGAGATAGAGTGACCGTAAAAGGTAAATCTATGGGCTCAGATATCAATCGATTCATTGTCTCTGAAATAGTAGAAGTAACTAGTAGTCGTACCCAATTATTGATTGGACAAAATGCTTTTAGAGGAATTACTACAGGAGATCAAATATCGAACCACAAGGAATATATTCAAAAGGAAACAATGCGAACAGGAGAGGGAAGTTTTGAAGTATATACCATAAAAGATTTTAATAATAATCCTGCTGGATTTTTTCTTCCCGATCCTAATAATGAAACTTTAGTGGGCGCCATAACAGTGCAAACGCAAGGTGCTAAAACACTAAAAGGAATTCAAGTAGGAAATACTTTTGGGGACTTGAAAAAAAAGTTTCCCTATATGAGCGTACATGGCTCAGAGGTGGAAGGGAGAACTTATGCGAACTTCAATAATCTATCCTATCGATTAGATGTGGCGAATTTTGCTTATGAGGTGGATATGGATAAAATTCCATTGAGTACAAAAATTACGGAAATTATTATTAATCGACCTGCGAAAACTGCCGCAGCCTTGGAAAAGGAATACAGCAACCATAGTGAAATGGAATATTGTTGGCTATTGAATGATGCCATTGAGTTGTATGCAGCACCAAATCGAAACAGCACAAAACAAGGCGTCCATTTTAAGGGAGAATTATTAGACGTATTAGGTACGCAAATCATTGATAATAAACTATGGGTAAATGTAGCATTTAAATTAGAAGTGAAAATAGGCTACGAAGACCGTTTTGCTGACGGTAGAGTGACGCCTTCTGGATCACCCACTGGTTGGATTGATGGCTATGGACAGCCAATGATTCGATGTAAGTAATGTTCTTCTATGAGAAATTTATCTATGAGAAAATTGGGGACCTCCCTTAAAAACAAAAACAATGAACCATTTAAAAATTATAGTATTCTTACTTAGCCTATTTTGCCTATCAATAGTTGTCGATGCTCAAACTATAGCTACGGACACTATCCCCCAACGAAAATTACCCGTTCAAGCTTTTGCTGCAATGCCTGTATTATTTGGGGTACATGTGGAGCATGCGTTCTCCTATGATAAGCATTATACCACTTTTGCAGAGAACGAATTGACCCTACCGATTGAAGGGGGACAAAATTATAGCTTATTTGGTTCTTTACCGATTATAAGAAAACGGAAGGGATTTAGTGCTAAAATCAATTTCAACTATAATATATTTAAAGACCATATTGGTACTGCTACTTTCCAAGATCGCACACTATTAGCAGACGCCTCCGCAAGGGCGACTAGTGCCTATGCGGCGTTTAATATTTCTCAAAACATCCCGTTTAAAAAATGGAATAAAAAGCTAATTGTCTCTGGTACTTTTGCTGCATCTGGTAAACAATACACGGAGCTGAAAAGCTATAGAGGATTGGCCTATGCGATGATGCCACTTAAGATGACACCGAATGCTATGTTTACGGTAGGTGTATTAGGAATTATAGGTAAAAATGTACAACGACCTATTCTACCTATTCTGGCCTATTTTACAAGGCTTGGACCTGCTCTTAATTTAGAAATGATCCTACCTGTCTCTACTCAGTTGAGGTATGTCGTTTCCAATAAGGCGTCCTATATTGTAGGTGCTAAACTGGGATCTAGAACACCTTATGTTGATAGTGATTTGCCGATCTTACAAGGGACAGACGATGTGTTGGAATTCAAAAGTAAGAATTTGAGACTATTTGCTACCATAGAGCGTGCCTTAGGAGATTTAGTCTGGTTTAATGCAGAAGTAGGATACAATCGTGCTACGAAAAACATCTTGAATACACCGAACCAAGACTTGAGGAATAAATTATTTATTGGCGATGGATTTGGGTACACGTATGTGCAAGTAGGCTTGTTTTTGAGACCGGTCTTTCGATTTAAAAATCGGCAGTAAAAAAAGTGGCAATAGACTCTAAAAATGTCGGACACCTTCGAAGGTGTCCGACACTTTGACTAATTCTCTGTGTCCCCGTGTCTCTGTGTTCTTAAATTAAATTTCGACAGAAATTCCTCCCCTTCTCCTTCTCTAGATAGTATCTTTCTTCTTAGGCAATAAAATAGGTCGAGTAGCTTTCTTATTAATAATTAATTGAGAGGGGGTACCTTCTTCAATGCCTTGCTTTAAGGCCAATTGATTTTGAGTGCGATAGGTATGTGCCGCAACTGCTTTTTGTAAAACCTCCTTAGAATAGGTAGGCAACTCTTGAGTTCTTTGGGCAATCCTTTTGGCAGGAGATAGATTAACCACTGCCGCTACCACTAAGACCAAAGCCACCACAGCCGCCATCATAGAAAATAATCTATACATAGATCGAGTAGTCGATGGTCGTTTTCGATTATCTAAGCGTTTCCTCAATCGATCCCAAGATTGTGGAGAAGGCATTTCCTCTAACTGATGTTGTTGCTTCCGAAAAGCTTGAAAAAATTTATCTTGTCGATTCATAATTGATCGTTTTTAGCAATTCTTGCATTTTTCGTTTGGCCAAGATTAATTGAGATTTAGAGGTATTGATACTAATCCCTAATTCTTCTGCAATTTCTCTATGCTTATAACCTTCGACGACATATAAATTAAATACCGTTCGATATCCAGTAGGCAATTGATCTAATAATTTTAAAATATCTTGTGCCTCTAATTGCGCTACAATATGCTGATGGGTCGGGGCGTCTGTAGGATGCACTTCAATAGACACCTTTAAGGGATGTTTTTTGCGTAAAAACATCAAACATTCGTTGACTACTATACGACGTATCCAACCTTCAAAACTACCTTCGTCATTAAACGTATGTATTTTATCAATTGCTTTAAATAAGCCTTCTATCAATAAATCTTCTGCATCTTCCTTTCCTTTAATATATCGTTTACAGACCCCAAACATTTTTGGTGCAAAGCGATCGTATAAAGCCTTTTGGGCTTTAGGATCGTCTTTCTTACAACCTTGTATGATGGCTTGTTCCGTCAAAAGCTAAGGTTTAAATGATCTATTAATAGTTGAAAATGCAATTGGTAGTACTCGTTAAAAGGGAACTACTTTTTTTAAAAGATGCAGTTCATTAGATTTTTGGTGTTTATACTATAAAAATACTTTCTTTTATTCTTCTATTTACGGTATGGAGCTTCTTATCTTTGTGTCTATAATCATTTATGTATAGTCAAGGGAACTTGAGGCCATTTCTAATTGTTCTACTCTACTATATTTAATATGCTTTGTTACTAACCAATCAAACCATACATTCTTAAACAACTTCAACGTTGAATTTAGATCAATGAAGATTATTAACAACCACTACCAGTTAAGCGGTGGCGTGGACCCACTAGCCTTATGCGAAAAGTACGGAACGCCTTTGTATGTATACGATGCCCATATTATGGAGCGTCAATACAAACGGCTTAGAGATGCCTTCCAAGTACCAGATTTGAGCCTAAATTTTGCTTGTAAAGCATTAACGAATATATCGGTTATCAAATTCCTGAAACAATTAGGGGCGGGGATAGACTGTGTGTCTATTCAGGAGGTACAAATTGCTATAGCGGCAGGGTATCAACCCAAAGAAATATTATTTACACCAAGTGGCGTGTCGATCAAAGAAATTGAAGCAGCCATCGAAATAGGCGTACATATTAATGCAGATAACATTCCCCTATTAGAAGAATTAGGGAAAAGAAATATTGATGCGCCGCTTTGTATTAGAATTAACCCGCATGTAATGGCGGGAGGCAATGAAAAAATTTCTGTCGGTCATATTGAATCTAAGTTTGGCATTTCCCATACTCAAATCCCACAAATATTAGAAGTCGTTAAGCGAACAGGTTTGACCATCGAAGGCTTACACATTCATACAGGATCTGATATCTATAATATTGAAGCATTCTTGGAGGCGACTGAAGTATTGATGAATTTGGCGATGGAGTTTCCGGACTTGACGTATCTTAATTTTGGTTCAGGTTTTAAAGTACCATATCAAGCAGGAGACAAGGAAACGGATATTGAAGCTTTCGGTGCAAAATTTTCCGAACGCTTCAATCGATTTTGTGAAGCTTACGGCAGAACGTTAAGCCTACATTTTGAACCTGGTAAATTTTTAGTGAGTGAAGCTGGTTATTTCTTGGTTCCTGTGAATGTTGTAAAAACGGCACCAACAAAAGTTTTTTTAGGCGTAGACTCTGGTCAGAATCATATTATTAGACCTATGTTTTATGATGCCTATCATAAAATAACCAACCTTTCTAATCCAAATGGAACAAAAGAGCAATATTCTGTGGTAGGATATATCTGTGAGACGGATACCTTAGGCACAGATAGAATGCTTTCATCTGCAAAGGCAGGAGATATTTTAGCGATTCATAATGCGGGTGCTTATTGCTACTCTATGTCTAACAATTATAATTCTCGTTTTAGACCAGCAGAGGTGATGGTTTATGAAGGAAAAGACTATTTGGTCAGACAGCGAGAGACCATGGAAGACTTATTAAGAACACAGACACAGGTAGATGTCTTTGCAAAAGCGATAGCGTGAGAAAAGTAAGGGCCGAAAAATTGGCACAATTAACGGGGCATGACGCATCCATTTTCAAGGTAGTTGGCTTTAAAGAGACCAATCTGTTTTTATCTGGTGCGGGAGATGGATGGGTAGTCGTATGGGATTTAAAGGCGCCAGATATGGGACGGCTAATTTCTAAAGTGGAGAAGCAAATTTTTTCTTTACACTATCTAGAGGGCCATGAAATGATCCTTGCCGGAAATATGGAAGGCGGTTTACATTGGATTAATTTAAATGAGCCAGATAACACTAAGAATATCGCTCATCATAAGAATGGTGTTTTTGCCATAGAGCGAGTAGGGGAGTCCGTATTTACGGCAGGAGGTAGTGGCCTATTAACTCGCTGGGATATTAAAACGACTAGTTCGATAGAGAGTATACATTTGAGTAATAAAAGTCTTCGATGTATGGCGTATTCGGTGGAAAGAAATGAGCTAGCGGTTGGTGCAAGTGATCAGAATATTTACCTATTGGATGCGACCACTTTAAGCCTAAAAGATACGATCGAAGCAGCGCATGATAATTCTGTTTTTACGCTCCAATATAGTCCTGATAATAAATACTTAGTAAGTGGTGGTAGAGATGCTCATTTACGAGTCAGAAGCATAGAAAACGGATTTAAAGAAATCAACAAACAACCTGCTCACTGGTATACGATCAATCACTTAGTCTACCATCCAGACGGTTCCCTATTCGCAACAGCTAGTCGGGATAAGACCATTAAGCTATGGGATGCTACTACGTTCCAATTATTAAAAGTACTAGACACTACCCGATATGGTGGGCATTTAAATTCTGTCAATCATTTGTACTGGTCCACTTATAATAATTGTTTAATCTCCTGCAGCGATGATCGATCCATTATTCTTTGGTCTGTACTCTAATATCATTTTTTTTCTTCCTCCAAATTCTACTCCAATCAATCCCTGTCACACTTTACTGAAATAAAATCCATTTTCACTGATAAATAAAGTAGAAAAATTTTGATATGTTTGTTTTGATTTTTATATTTGCAACAGAACAACAAGAATATCCAAAATTTTTTAATTAGAAAACCGATAATCCATGAACGACCACTACGGTATTTCCCCCAACCTACAAGTTTTATCCCTTACTTCTCTTCTAGATGAATGGGAAAATAGAAACTTGCTAAGAGATTTACAACAACGAATTAATAATGGCATTAATCAATTTGTAATTGATTTAGCAGAAGTAAAGATTATTAATAGTGTTGGGATCAATTTCTTATTATCTTTATTATCGCGGGTTCAAAAAGCAAAAGGTCAGTTATTCTTAATGAATGTATCTGATTATGTGTATCGGTTATTAGATGTAACGAAATTAACGTCTGTATTCGAGATGATGACTTCTGCTGATGATGTAGTATTAGAATTTGAAGAAGAGGCGATGTTTGTTTAGAGAATGGCATTAGCCTAAGTATTTAAAAAAAGGAAAGGGTGTAAAGAGCAGAGATATTTTCAATAATAATATCTCTACTTTCTACACCCTTTTTCTATTTTAAGCAATTACCAGCGACCCCTTGGTGGACAAACCCCACCACCTCTTCTGTCCCTCTCTCGTCTATCTCTCTCCCGTTGCGCACGCTCCCGCTCTCGTTGTCTTCTTTCCCGCTCTCGCTGTGCACGTTCTCGTGCTCGTTGATCTCGATCTCTGTTGCTATAGTAGTTTTCTCCACGGTAGTCATAATTACTATAGTCATCATATCGATTATTATAGTAAGAAGATGGACGTCTTGCCAGCTTGCCCCAGATTTCTACAGTTCCTTTATCGAATACTCGGAAAACCTTACCGTAGTCTCTACTACCGAGAATTTCTATTTTATCGATGGCTCTTGCTCCGCCGTATACCTCAATTAAATGAGACTCTCCACCCCATCGATCTTTTTTCAAATCTACTCGTTGTTTACCACCGTCTCGGAAATAAATAACACATTTGTGCAAATTTACATTCGGTCGATCCGTACGTACCTCAATGGAAGAATATAAGGCTCTAGAGGAACGGACATAAATAACATCTTTATCTAAATGATGACCAATGTTTTTAGTGCCTAAAAAGTCCCAATTGTCAGAAGGTGGATACGAAGAAGCGGTAACCGCAGCTATGCCGATAACTAATAGTACTACGGATAGGATTGATTTTAACATGATTTGATCTTTCATAGCTAAAAATTTTAGTTAGTGAAATAAGGCTTCATTTTATCGACTTCAAGTAAAAAGCATCTATTGGAATGGATAAAAGAAATACCCTTTGCAGGTAGGACTACAAAAAAGGCAGGATTACCCTACGGGGTATGGCTGTTTAAGAGAAATTTAACTTTTGTGGTAATTCTCGTAACTCAAGCTTCTAGCTTGAGAGATAACTCAGGCTGGAAGCCTGAGCTACGGTAGGCAAGAAAAAAAGAGCGGATGATTTTACATCATCCGCTCTCAAAAGACGATAGCGTCTACGTCATAAGCCCGCCCGCCTGATGGCAGTCGGGCTTATGACTTCTGACAGTCAAACGAAGTTTGACGATCTAACAACTGACTTCTAAAAAAAATTACTCTACACTAAACGCACTATCCGCAACGCCAGAGTTTACTTTAATGTCTGTAACCTTCATGACCAATGGGGCAGGCATAGCACCACTTGTAGTCGTAGTATATGGGAACATGACGCCATCCACTGCTTTATAATCTGACATGTCTTTAATGAGGGTCATCGTCTGATCGCCTGCTTCTATAACAGTAATTTCTCTGATTTTCAAGAAGCTAGTCGTATCGAAAAAGTTAGTAACTTTCTTTCCATCTGAATCTGTTACTTCTACTACATACGCATTTTTTCCATCTACTTGTTCTGTACCAACTAATTTGGCCGTACTACCCAATTCTTGCATTTTCATTTCAGGAAATAAGGTGGCCTGCTTTTTAACTCTAGCGATATCTTCTGGAGCCATCATCGCAGATTGCCCCATTTGACCTTGTTTTCCTTTTGTTCCATCAAAAACACTTTCTTGAATAGTCATGCCTTGAGAAGTTAACTTAGTCATTACTTTATTAGGGGCTTTTTGTACAAGGACCATTTCTAATGGCTGTCCCATCATTTCTGCACCCATGGTCATACTAAGGTCTTTAACAGCCATTAATTTTTCTTTCCCACCAATAGCGGATAAGTACTTGTCTATGACCATCTCCGCCGTTATATTTGCATCAGCGGCACTTTCTTCCACAATCAATTTATTACCATATGTATCGTAATAATTGATTTCTCCAAATTCACTTAAAGTCTCTGCTACTTCGCCTTTATTACCCACCACTAAGATATGCGCATTATCTGGCTTCAAATATTTCTGAGCCATTGCCATGATATCGTCAGCAGTAACGGCATTTAGTTTCTCTAAATAAGTCGCATAGTAATCAGCAGGTAAATTATATCTAGCAATATTTCTTGCGAAACGAGCAACTGTTTGCCCATCTTCTAGCGATCGAGCAAAGCTACCAGTGATATAGTTTTTAACAGAAGTTAATTCCTTTTCTGATACCTTTTCCGTTCTCAATCTATTCATTTCATTTAAAAATTCTTGAATAGACCCTTGCGTTACTTCATTTCTTACTGAAGCACTTGCTTTGAAAACGCCTACATACGGATCATAAGAGAGACTTGATCTAGCCCCATAAGTATAGGCTTTATCTTCTCTTAGATTTTGCATTAATCGACTACCAAAATAACCACCAATAATGGTATTTAAAACTCGTCCTTGAATCACATCATCCGTTCCTGGCTTTAAATCTACTGGGTACGTTACATTGATAACCGACTGTACCGCACCAGATTTACTTACAAAGTCTACTTGCGTTTTGGAAGGTGCCTTAGGCATCGCATATTCCTTCTTTGCTACAGTGCCTTTGCCCCAGCCACCAAAATATTTTTCTGCTAAAGGTTTAGCTTCTGCTGCAGAAATATCTCCTACAATGATTACATAGCCAATGTTCGGCTTCATGTAAGTATTGTAATAATTTTTAGCACCTTGTAAGGTAATATTACCTACTGTTTCTTCGGTAACAATCTCTCCATAAGGATGGTCTTTGCCATAGTTTAAAACATTAGATACATTAGAAGCGATCGCATTGGGATCATCTTTATTAGAAGCTAAACCAGATAAAGTCTGCGTTTTAATTTTCTCAAATTCTTCTCTTGGAAAAGAAGGATTCAATAAAACATCAGCCGCTAATGCCATCAGCGTCTCTGTATGTTTCTTTAAAGAAGAGGCGTAAATACCGCTAGAATAAGAAGAAAAATCAGCGCCGATAAAATCTACGGCTTCATCAATTTCTGATTTCGTTTTAGTCGTCGTTCCTCTACTTAATAAATCACCTGCTATACTAGCAGCCCCTGCTTGGTCATTCTCCACTAAAGGTGGTACATCTACGAATACCTGAAAAGAGACAACAGGCAGTTTGTTATTTTCTGCCACAATTATTTTTAGGCCATTGTCCAAAGTGAAATTGGCCGCATCTTTTACTTTAATAACAGGAGCAGGACCTGGTGTTGGAGCAGAATGCCTAAAGGTTTCTTGATTGGTCGCAGCTGTAGCGGCATCTTCTACCGCCTCTTTAACGGTATCTTTGGCACCGCCAACTGCATCTGTTATTTTCGGAGTACATTGAGAGAATAGTGCACCGAATAATATAAAGAACAATATTTTTTTCATGCTAATTTTAGATTTTTGATTTTTACATTCATCATTCATCATTCATCATTCATCATCCCCTACGGCTGCTCCGTCTTTGGTAAATAATACAAGACAACTCTATTAGTTGGCGTAAAGTATTTTTTAGCTACTCGCTGAATGTCTTCTCTAGTGACAGCTAAGAAACGATCAATTTCAGTATTGATTAGATTGGCATCACCATAATACATATGGTAGTTAGCTAGACTTTCGGCAATACCGGTAACCTTCGCATTTGTACCAATGAAATCACTTTCTGTTTGATTCTTTAATTTTTGAAACTCTTTTTCAGAAATTAATTCCTCTCTAACTTTTGCTATTTCCGCATCCATCGCCGCTTCTAAATCACTTGGATTAACGCCCATATTGGCGATGCCAAATGCTAAAGCTACTCCTGGATCTTCTAAGGCAAAAGGGAAGTTACCAACGAATAAAGCTTTCTGCTGTTCATCCACCAAAGCTTTGTTTAATCTAGAACTTTCCCCTTGTGCTAATAACTTGGTTAATAAATCAACGGCATAAAAATCCGGCGTACCTTGCGCTGGAATTCTATAGGTTTGAACAACTGCAGGTAGCTGGATATTATCATAGATCGTATCTCTTACTTCTGCCGTCATTTCTGGTTCTACAATGCTTGGTCTTTTAATGGCCGTTTTGCCTCTTGGAATAGTGCTAAAATATTTGTCAATTAATTTCTTAGCTTCATCAATATCCAAATCTCCTGCTATAGATAAGACCGCATTTTCTGGTACATAGTACGTCTTATAGAAGTTTACATAATCTTCTTCTTGTGCGGCATTCAGATGCTCCATATAACCGATAACGGGCCACTGATAAGGGTGAGTGGTATACGCTCTTTTTAATGCTTCCGATACAATAGAGCCATAAGGCTGGTTGTCGATTCGTTGTCTACGTTCTTCTTTTACTACTTCCCGTTGCGTTTCGATACCTTTGATATCGACCTTTGCATGCAAGAGGCGTTCAGATTCTAACCATAGGCCTAAAGCTAATTGGTTAGAGGGTAAAATTTCATAGTAGTAGGTTCGATCATACCAAGTATTGGCATTGTTCGCTCCACCAGAGCCATTGATATGTTTGTCAAATTGTCCTCTTTCAATATTTTCGGACCCTTCGAATAACAGATGCTCAAAGAAATGGGCAAAACCAGTACGGTCTGGCTGTTCATTTTTAGAACCAACATGGTACATAATAGATACGGCCACAATTGGTGTTGAATTATCTTGATGCAGTATGACATGCATGCCATTGTCTAAGTCATACTCTACAAAATCTATCTTGTTCATTTGCGCTTGCAAATGGATGATGCTGGCTAATAACAGCAAAAAGATAGCGGGCTGTCGTTTCATATAATTATGAATTTAAGGGTGATAGAATGAGATATTTTAAAACTATTGGTTTATTTTGGAAAGGAGTTTCTAGTTGAGGAAAAAGAATAATATTAGGGTACTTTAAATCAATAGTTAATTGTTTCAAATGGAAACGCTAAGGTGCGCATAATTTACAAATAAATGGAATATATTCGATGAATAATGAGCGGGGATAGATGAAATTGACATTTAAAACACTAACTATTCAGACGACTATGTTAAGTACTTGACATTATTATGGGGATAATTTCACCACGAATTCACGGATTATACGGGCTTTATTACACCTAATCCGTGAATCCGTGGTAAAGAAGTCAGCTATGTTAGATTTTAGATAAATAATTAAACTTGCCGATTTTCACTAATTATTTTTGTTTGAAATTCTACCCAAATTCCTCCAACCCTTGCCGATCAAATGAAGATCTTTTTGCCAATCATAGTCTCTCGCATATAGAAAATTAAGTCGCTGTATCGTAGGATCGTCTAGTAAGGTATGGGAAAGTCCTTCCAGTGGACTTAAAACGGCAGGTTTTAAAAGCGGTAAGTCAGTTGTTAGACTAGTGTTATGGGCGTAGCCGACCCAGGATTTTTTTCCAAATAATACGCCAAAACAATTAAAGAAAAAATTAGTCTTTTCTTTTAGGAAAAATAATATAAAAGGCCCGATTAATAATAAACTGAGCGCCACTAAAATATCTAGTAAACGTTTATTTCTTTTTTGTAAAACGCTAGCAATTTGAAATTGGATATCGACGGTATATAATTCACCAGGTGTATTTTTGGAATGACTACCAATAATACTCATGCTTTCCGTCGGGACTATTTTGTAATTGATATATGGCCCTAAACGAGTCATCCATTGCATAATAGATTGGGACGAAATATCTTTTGAGCAAAAAATAATTTCGTCTACTTGATAGATTTGCACCATCTCTTTTAGTTGATGAATGGTACTTAAGAAGGCTTTTGATTGCTGATCGCTAGGGCTTACGGTCCCTATATAATTGGGTTGGACAGCCGCTTTTTGCAAAAGGTCTAAAACTCTTTTGCTTTCTTGCTCTTCCCCAACAATTATTAAATTTTTGGCAGGTAGTTTTCCTACTTGGAAATTTTTATTTTTCTTAAAATGGAGGAGTAAGCGAATGGTGAAAGTTGCAACAACCGCCCACATAGCCCCTAATAATAAAAGCATCCGTGAAGTTCGATATTCCAAAGGAAGTAAGCCATAGATCGCTGCTAAAAGTAAAGAGCCGATAGCTAGACCAGAAAATAAACGAGCTATATTAAAAGGGCGATCATAGCCACCTTTTAAATATACACTTCCCAACCATACGCTGATATATAAAGGAGCATTAAAGTATAAAAAAGAAGGCTGATAATAATTGGCATCATTAAACCAAGAAGTTGCCCAAAAATCTTTTAACCAATAGATACCTATAAAAATAACCAAGGCATCTAAAACAGGTAAATATATTTTTTTAAGAAAATTGCTGAGTAGTGTTAGTAGTGCTCGAAAATAGATAGCAACTTGCAATAAGGTCGTTAAGATAAATGCCTGTTCCCCATGAAAATGTTTTTTGGAAAAAATAATCATGGCTTTATAAAAGGTACGCACATATTTTAAACTTCCTTTTTTGGTGCTCTCCCCTTTATAGTGAATAATGGTCGTATCTGCAAAATAATAATTTTGATAGCCACCTTTTAGTATTCGATACGATAGATCAATATCTTCTCCATACATAAAGAAGGTCTCATCCAATAAGCCTACCTCGTCTAATACTTTTTTACGCATCAGCATAAACGCGCCGGCTAATATCTCAATCTCATGTGTTTGGTCTTTATCCAAATACCCTAGATGGTATCGGTTGAAAGTTGCTGATTTGGGAAATAATTTAGACAAACCAAAAGCTTTAGAAAAAGCCACAAAAGGAGTAGGTAAACCTCGTTTAGATTCAGGTAAAAAATTGCCAGCCCCATCAATCATTTTTACCCCCAAGCCACCTGCATTTGGGTGCTTATCCATAAATGCAATGGTCTTTTCTAAAGTATCTTCTTCTAGAACGGTATCAGGATTCAATAATAAAATATATTGGCCAGCGGCTAATTGGATCGCCTGATTATTGGCAGCAGAAAAACCAGGATTATGAGTGTTGGCAATTAATTGAACGGTAGGGAACCGTTCCTGGACCATGTCTACGGAATCATCTACTGAATTATTATCAACGACAAATATTTCCGCGACTAAGTTCTTGGTGGCTTGTTGAACAGAAAGAAGGGCTTGTTCTAAGAAGTAACGGACATTGTAGTTAACAATTATGATAGATATTTTCACTATTAAATTTGTTGCTCTTTAAGATATTTTCATAGTCTAGACAAAACTAAATTAGGTTGTTTGATTATATCTAGGAACAAGTAATATTGGGCGGGATGCCTGACCAAAAACTGTTTGAGCATGAGGAAGTATACTTCCGAACCGTTTACGGGTGGGCTTGCCAGTTTTTTTGGTCTAGCTTTTTTGTTTCTTTTTCAGCAATGGAAAAAGAAAAAGCATTTAGGAACACGTTTTATTTGCCAATAATACTTGTAATCCTTTATTAAAAGGATTACAAGTCAATTACTTTTTATAAGGAATGCGTGCCACGATTGATCTTCCCAAGGTCATTTCATCTGCATACTCTAATTCCCCTCCAAAAGAAACACCTCTAGCGATAGTGCTGATATGAATGCCTATTTCTTTTAGTTTTTTTGAAATATAAAAAATGGTCGTATCTCCTTCTATGGTCGGGCTAATCGCCATGATCGCTTCTTTTGTTTCTGGTAGCATGGCCCTTGCAATTAATGAATCAATATTCAATTCCGACGGCCCAATCCCTTGAATAGGAGAGATGACACCTCCTAAAACATGATAGCGACCTTTGAATTGAGCTGTTTCTTCTATAGCCATTACATCTCTAATACTTTCCACTACACAAATAACGGAATCATCTCGTCGAGGGTCTGCGCATATGGTGCAAATGTCTCCATCGGATATATTATGACATTTGCTACAAAATTTAATATGCTTGCGCATCGCTAAAACATCAGCAGCAAATTGCTCACTTATTTCTGTTGGTTGATTTAGTAAGTGTAGTACTAGACGTAAGGCTGTTTTCTTACCGATACCTGGTAAACTGGCAAAGGCATTGACCGCCTCTTCTAATAGTTTTGAGGAAAAATTCATAAAGACAAAGATAAACAAGGCTGAAGTAAAAAAGCAAAGAACTGCTTATTAGTTCTTATGGAAATTAAGGATGATCTTCATGCTTTTTCTACTATTAAGATAATTTGATAAATCATTTAGCCATACTTTTATTCTATTTTTAATGTATATTTGTTAGATATAGTATTGATTTAATTAGCCCCCCTATTAAGTTTATATCCACTTCTTTTATTCTCAGTTTTTTACACTTTTTAAATTTTAGTATATTAAATACTGAGATTCCCATCTAGTATTAAATTTTCAAACAAATAAACTTTCGGTTTGGGTTAATCCCCAAATTAGGACTAAACTATTTT
>CALJIY010000080.1 GCA_937973945.1 uncultured Saprospiraceae bacterium
TTTAATAATCCAGAGATTGTATTCAATGGTTTATTACCATTCCCTGCACTTCCTGTGGGTACGCCTGGTTTCCCGAATGCTTATACGTATGCTGCAGTAAACGGAGCAGTACAAGCGCAATTGATCCCTGGTATCCAAGCACAGTTTGAAGCTGGTGGTCTTCCTACTGCACAAGCAGCTGGTTTAGCTGGTGCCATCCAAGGATATTTAAATGATCCTGCAAATACACCTGCTGGCTTTACAGGAAACTTCGTAGGTATTAACTTATTTAACCAACAGCCTTTAGGTTTAATTAATGCACCTTCTGCAAAAATTAGAACAGAGGATACTTGGGAATTTGGATACAAAGGTTTGATTGGTGAAAAATTAGGGGTAGCATTAGATGTATATAATAGAAAAGTAGATGGAGCTACGCTATTCACTGGTATTAGCCCTTCTTGGTTACCTGTTGGCGCACAGTTTGGTGCTGATTTAGGTGCTGCGGTAGCTACACCAGGTTTAAGAGACTTCATGTTCAATTTGTTGGGTGGGGATCTTAATCCAGCAGCAGGACCAACAGCAGATGCATTAGCAGCAGCTATTGGTGGTGCTTATACAGCAGGTGGTGATGGCTTCGCTACAAGTGTTGCTCCACTTATTGGAGGAGCTATTTTCGCTACTACACCAGCAGATCAAGTACCAGCTAATGGTATCACACACTATACAGCAGGTTATAGAACTTTTGATGCTTACTCTTACTGGGGAGCTGATTTAAGTTTAGAATACTATATTGATGAAAATCTTTCTCTTTTCGGTAACTATAGCTGGTTGGAAGAAAATGTTTTTAACCCAACTATTCAAGGAGCAGAGGGAGCAACAGAGCGTACTTCTAATTCCCTACCGCTTAACAAGTTCCGTTTAGGTATTAATTATTCACCAGAATTTGGTCTTAGAGGTAATCTTGCTTTCCAACATGATGATTCTTACCAAGTATACTTAGGTCAATACTCTGGTTTGACAGATGTAAAGAACTTAGTAGATGCTGGTGTTGGTTATAAGTTCAACAATGGTTTATCTGTAAATGTTACTGCTCAAAACTTATTGGATCAAAAGTATAGAACGTACCCACAATTCCCAACTATTGGAAGAAGAGTGATTGGTACCGTAAGATATGATCTTTGTGGTGGTAAAGCAGATGCAGATAATGATGGTGTAGCGGATGATGATGACATGTGTCCAAACACACCTGGTTTGAAAGAATTGGGCGGTTGTCCAGATTCTGATGGTGATGGTATCAAAGATAGCGAAGATGCTTGTCCTTCAGCAGCTGGTTCTAGAGACTTAATGGGTTGTCCAGATGGTGACGGTGACGGTGTGGCTGACAAAGATGATATGTGTCCAAATACAGCAGGTGCATTAAACGGTTGCCCAGATGGTGACGGTGACGGTGTGGCTGATAAAGATGATGCTTGTCCTACTGTTGCTGGTACAGATAAAGGTTGTCCTTCTGATCCAGATACAGATGGTGATGGTGTTGCAGATAGCAAAGATGCTTGTCCTTCAGTAGCAGGTACCGTTAACGGTTGCCCAGATGGTGACGGTGACGGTGTAGCTGATAAGAATGATAACTGTCCTACTTTAGGTGGTACCGTTACTGCTAATGGTTGTCCAGTAGTTCCAGCATCTACGACACAATTATTCACAAGAGCATTACAAGGCATTCAGTTTGAAACTGGTTCTAACAGAATTCGTTCTTCTTCTAGAAGTATCTTAAATGAAGTAGCAACAATTATGAGACAGAACCCGTCTTACAAATTGACGATCGCTGGTCATACTGATTCTGTTGGTTCTTCTGCATCAAATGCTAAGTTATCTCAAAGAAGAGCAGATGCAGTTAAGAAATACTTGACAGATAAAGGTATTCCTTCTACTAGCGTTGTAGCTATTGGTTATGGTGAAGATCGTCCAGTTGCTGATAATATCAATGCAGCAGGTAGACGTCAGAATAGAAGAGTAGAATTGAGTGTTGATTTCTTAAAGTAATCAACTCCATTTAGGTAATAGCATAGCTACTACCAAAAAATAGAAGGCTTGGCAGTATAAACTGCCAAGCCTTCTTTATTTTAGGGAGAAATTGTACAAAAAAAAGTCTTCTCGATATGTATCGAGAAGACTTTTTTTTGTTTCTACAAAGGCGTCACGGTATTTCATTAAAAAATTAATAGTAGTAATTACTATATTTTTTATAGGATAGTCGTGATGAAGTAATTACTTCATTAATACTCGTCTTCATTAAAAAAGAAATCGTCTTTTCTTGGGTAATCTGGCCAAAGATCTTCAATTCCCTCATACAACTCTCCTTCATCCTCTATTTGTTGAAGATTTTCGATCACTAATTGTGGCGCACCTGAACGGATAGCAAAGTCTATCAGCTCATCGCGAGAAGCCGGATATGGCGCCTCTTCTAAATGTGATACTAATTCTAAAGTCCAATACATTTAACTAAAAAAATTATAGTGTTTGAAGAAATATACTCTATTTGGGTTCTAAAAAGATAAATCTAATACGAACCGATAAAACACTCTTGGGTTAACAATTTTTTTGGAGAACGTTTAATTTTTACAAAATGTTTCCTGTATGGCTGATAAACCATCAATTTAATTGCAATTACACGGTCTCCAATTTTCTGGACGTGTTTGTTCTGCAAAAGTAACTTTTTGAAAATTTAAAGTCAATTTTATTTTTTCTACTTCTAAATGGGGGAAGAAAGGGGGAAAACAGGTGGTGAAACTAGCAATAACCCGATTAAACGGTAATATTTTGAAATATAAATGAAGCTAGTCTCCTAGTTGTAGGATGGCAAATCTCCAAATTTCGTCGTATTGACTATTATAATAGATTTACAAATGGTAAGCCAAATATCGTGATTTATGCAATCGAGCGTAATACGCGCGCTTTTAAGGTAGAATCATTTATATACTTCACATTACTGTCTGCCAAAGAAATAAGATGAACTTCACTAGATTTGGTGGATCTATTAACAATGGCAATGTCTCCTCTTGTTAGTAAGTTGGCTTCTCTGAATAATAAGGCGATAATTTCCTCTTGGCATTCCACAGGCGCTACTCCATTCACCACGATAAGATGTTCTGGCAAAAAGCCCCCCATACCTGATTTATTCACTACTATAGCTCCTAGATATTTCTGTTCCTTTTCAAAGGTAAATATAAACCCACCAAAAGACACCGTATCTTTCAAGGCATAGTCTATTGCCTTCGTAACCTTGGCACGTTCTGTTTCAGGAAGTTCATTGACACCACACAAAAAATCAATTAAGGCCATTTTCTTAGAAAAATTCATCCCTGTAAAGGCATCATATCTATTAATTTCAGTCATAATTACTTGCTTAGTAGTAGGTAATGCTCATTTATCACTTTAGGAAGTTGTTTAAGAATGTATTTCAAGTCTGCAAATTTGTATTGTAAGAACCTGAAAACAACTTCTATATTAAGACAAAGACTAAACAATAAGTCACTGTTTGTGACATAGATAATATTATTTCTGAATTGAAATTGCTAATTTTTCATTCTCTTTTAAATTAGAAAAATTGCACCTTCTGGTGTTTTACAAAATAACCAGTTTTACTTTTTAAGCCTTTTCAAGTTCAAATATCGTTATCTCAGGTCGAACATTAAATCTAACTTGCCATAAGTGTCCTATCGCTCGATTTATATATAAAAACCTCCCATCTTCTAAATCTACTTTTCCAGAAGTAAAAATGTTTGAAAAATGTTTATTCTGTAATTAACTAGCTATATTCGAATATTATTTAGCTCTAAATCTTGATTTATGGATAAGCGAACTTTCCTCAAACAATTAACAGCGGTTGGAATTACTGCTGCGCCTCTTTTTAAAAACTTAGACCAATTAGTTCAGAAATTTGCTCATTTCACTCCAGAAGAATTGGCAAAACAAGAAGATTTTTGGTTACAAATCAGAGCAGGCTATCGCTTAAAACCAGACTATATTAACTTAGAAAATGGGTACTATTGTCACATTCCTCAAGAAACCCTAGAAAATTATATTCACCATATTAGAGAAATCAATTATCAAGGTTCTTGGTATATGCGTACCGCACAATGGGACAATAAGGCTGCAATGGCTGCCCAATTAGCAGAACTAGTGGATTGTGAATCTGATGAAGTTATCATTACCCGAAATACGACCGAATCATTGGATACCATCATTGGTGGTTTCCCATGGAAAGAAGGCGATGAAGCAATCATTGGAAAACAAGACTATGGAGCAATGCGTCACATGTTTCAACAAGTTTCCCAGCTACATGGTGTACAATTAAAAGAAGTTTCCGTTCCGAATCATCCTAGCTCTGATGAGGAAATTGTAAAAATTTATGAGAATGCCATTACTCCTAAGACTCGACTAATGATGGTTTGTCATATCATTAATATTACGGGACATATTTTACCTATCCGAAAAATTTGTGATATGGCACATCGGCATGGTGTTGAAGTAATGGTGGACGGTGCGCACGCAGTCGGTCATTTCCAATTTTCTATGAAAGACCTAGACTGTGATTATTATGGCAGTAGTTTACATAAATGGTTAAGTGTTCCTTTGGGAGCTGGTTTACTATTTATAAAAAAAGAAAAAATTGCACAAATTACACCTCGCTTTGCGGATTGGGGTAAAGAAGCAGATGATATTCGTCGTTTAAATCATACAGGTACACATCCTGTGCATACGGATTTGGCAGTAGGAAATGCTTTGGAATATTATCATCGTTTAGGGGGAGAACGAAAAGAAGCAAGATTGCGTCATAACCAAAATTATTGGACTGACCAAGTACGGGATTTACCCCATATTCTGTTGAATACACCTAAAGAGAGACATCGCTCTTGTGGTATTGCTAATGTCGGCATTAAAGGGATGAAACCACATGATCTAGCAAAAACATTATTGGAAAAATATAGAATTTGGACAGTGGCGATTGATGGCGCAGGTGTACACGGATGCCGTATATGTCCAAATGTCTATACTACTAAAAAGGAGTTAGATGTTTTTGTGAATGCTTTAAAAGAAATGAGCTAAATATTTTTTTTAGACAAAAAAAGGGGAACATCTAATTAAAAGATGTTCCCCTTTTTTGTTAAAATAGAGCAGAGATGAAAGAACAGAGACCAAACTCGTTTTACAAACAACAAAATTTCCTTGTTTTTAAACGAAAAAATCTGTCTCTGCTCTCGCTTCTCTACTTTAATTCTGCTCTACCACAAATGTTTTAGTATTAATATACTCCTGATCCTCTATAGACAAATGCATTAGATACATACCAGATTGGTAGCCATCTAATGGAATTGTGATTATTTGTTCTTCCAATTCTTGTAAATCTATTTGAGTCATTTGCTGCCCTAATAGATTCGTAATTACAATCGAACCATTGTTGCTTGCTAAGTTGTCTAATCGAATAAACAATTGATCAGAAGCTGGATTCGGATATAAGGTAACAGCAGTTGCTGCTGAACCAAATACTAATTCCTTGGTATCAGAATAAACCGTTGTACCATCTTCAAAAACTTGCTTGATTCTGTAATAGTTCGTTCCTATGGTAGGATGATCGTCACTTATCTGATTTCCATAGGAAGTCCCTAAGGATTCAAAATGAAGGTTATCATTAGATCTTTCTAATTCATAGGTCGCTGGCTCCGAAGCATTACTAGTGAATTCTAAGATGGCCGTCTCATCGTTGAAGTGATATGCCTCTAAATCGATATTAGCAATCAAGCCTTGAGTAGCACCTGAAATAGATACGGAATAATCTTCTACCTCTCCTTGTACAAAGGTGCCACAAGGATCTGTTGAAGCAGTTACTTTCATCGCTACTCTCATTCGAGTAACACCATTTAAAGCAGATGCTGGAATACTAACATTCCCACTCACTGCTGGTACAGTACTACCTGGACTTCCTCCTGCTGCAACGGTACTCAACACTAATTCTCCTGGATCAGAGAAATCATTATTTTGATTATAATCGATCCATACATAGACATTTTCATCTCGTTGTGTATAACTATAAGCTGGTGTTACAGATACTTGATATGATTGTCCACCTATTACATTAGCAGTCATCGATGTATTATCTTCATAACCAGCAGAGGACTTGCTCGAAGGATGATCTAAATCTGCAAATGAAACATTAGCGATCCATTCCTCCCATGGCTGTTGTCCGTTTGCATCACAATAGGATGTTGGTCCAGGACCACCACAGTCAACTGTCTTCACAACACAATTACTAGCCGTCCAACTCGTACAACCTACTCTTCTACTCCATCGTACGATATAAGTCGTTTGAGAAATTGATCCCATAGTCAAGGAAGCTCCGGTCTCTCCTGGTATCTGTTGTCCAACACTATTCGGACAACCATTTGTGGAGGACAACCAAAGATATTCTATAGTGCCAGATCCACCACTTGGACTTGTCAAATTATTAATAGCTGTTGGTGTGTAAGGTCCACAATCTGATTCACTGTTTCCAATTAGGCCTCCATCTGTAAGTGCTTGACAATTAGAAGTCGTCTCTGTTACCGTGACTGTAAAACTACAACTCGTTGTATTATTACAAGCATCTGTTGCGGTATAAGTAACCGTAGTCGTCCCTACTGGGAATACCGAACCACTAGGTATTGAAGGATTCAAAGTAACCGTAGAAGGACCACTACCATCACATGGAACTTCTAATAGATATTTCTTCCATACATTCCCACTTTCATACCCCCATCTTCCTGGCGCCCAATTGTAAATCACTCCATAATTGTTCGTACTACTATTAGGCGTAAAACTTTGCGTATTATCATAACTAAGTGCACTTCCATCTGACCAGGTAAAAGTTCCTTCTGAATTTTCATCCGTCATTCCGATAAAGACCACTTCTCCTATTTGAGATAATATGAAGTCATTTTCTGCCTGACTTTCAATATGAACTAGATGTCCTCCTGCTGCTATACTTTGGGTATTCGCCTGCTGCCAAGGAAGCGTTGCATCAGATAAATAGTAATCACTAGTACCGAAGTTCCCTAAATAAGTATAACCAGTAATCGCTGCTCCACTACAAGTGCCTCCGCCACCACCGCCACCTGTCGTACAGGTCGTCGTTGCTGATGGAGTCGTCCATGTTGCCGCTACCCCTCCTGAACCTTGAGCAGTTGTCAAAGAAATATTAGCTGGACAGCTTAAACTGATTGCCCCACCTGAAGCAGCTTGTACTGTTACTTGGAAAGAACAAGTCGTTGTACTTCCACAGTCATCTGTTGCAGAATACGTTACTGTCGATGTTCCTATTGGGAAGCTACCTCCATTTGGTATGCTACTGGTCAAGGTTGCCGTGGCTGTGCCTGTTGTACAATCTGTGGTTGGTACTGGATCTGTCCATGTGGCTACTGCACTACTTGCTCCTGTCGCTGCTGTTAAAGAAATATTAGCTGGACAAGTCATACTAATATTGCTAGAGCCTGCCGTTACGATTACATCAAATGAACAAGTCGTCGTACTACCGCAGTCATCTGTTGCCGTATACGTCACTGTCGAAGTGCCTATTGGGAAATTACCGCCACTCGGGATACTACTTGTTAAAGTTGCCGTAGCTGTACCTGTGGTACAGTCCGTCGTTGGTACGGGATCCGTCCATGTCGCTACTGCACTACTCGCGCCTGCTGCGGTGGTCAATGTTATATCTGATGGACAAGTCATATTAATAGTACTAGCCCCTGCTGTTACTATTACATCGAAGGAACAAGTTGTCGACCCGCCACAATCATCTGTTGCAGTATAGGTCACAGTGGTCGTTCCTATTGGGAAACTAGAGCCACTTGGTATAGAAGGATTCAACGTAATTGAAGGACCACCTCCGCCGCCACATGGAACTTCTAATAAATATTTTTTCCATACACTACCACTTTCATAACCCCATCTTCCTGGTGCCCAATTGTAGATCACTCCATAATTATTAGTGCTACTATTAGGCGTAAAACTTTGGGTATTATCAAAGCTAAGTGCACTTCCATCTGACCAAGTGAAAGTTCCTTCTGAATTTTCATCTGTCATTCCTATAAATACGACCTCTCCTATTTGAGATAAAATATAGTCGTTCTCTGCCTGACTTTCAATAT
>CALJIY010000081.1 GCA_937973945.1 uncultured Saprospiraceae bacterium
ATATGCGCCTTAGCGGTCCGGACGGGACTCGAACCCGCGACCCCCTGCGTGACAGGCAGGTATTCTAACCAGCTGAACTACCGGACCGTTTATCTTGAAAACAATACAAATTATAGATTTTCGTCTTTTCGAAAAATTTGAATTGCTTTATTTTGTTACTCTTGTATTTACACTTGAAATAAGTCAATTATTGTACCAATTTCAATATATAAACTCCTTTATATCAGAAAGGATTGCAAATGTAATCTACTTTTAAAAAAGATGCAACATCTACTTCAAAAAAAAGCCAAGATTGTTAAAAAAAACGATATTAAACGTTTAGAAGAATAAATAATTAAAAGAAATGCGGTCTAAGTAAATGCTTTTAGTAATTTTGCCATGAAGTTGTTGATAAACAACTTCTATCTATTCGAGTTAAAAAACTTCAATCCAATATATCTTAATCAAATAGATATACTACTGGGCTAAATCAATTGTATATGGTGTTTTTGGAATTTGAAAAACCTTTAGAGAGTTTATATGAACAATTAGAGAAGATCAAAGAAGTCGGCGCGCAAGGCGTTGTAGATGTCTCTGATACGATTGTTGATTTAGAAAATAAGATCAAATTACAACGGAAAGAAATCTACTCCAACCTGACGGGCTGGCAAAAAGTCCAACTATCGAGACATCCCGAGCGTCCTTATTCGCTATACTATATCAATCAAATTTGTAAGAAGTTTGTTGAGTTACATGGAGATCGTACCTTTGGCGATGATAAAGCAATTGTGGCAGGCTTGGCGACGATTGATTATCAGACTGTTATGATCATAGGTCATCAAAAAGGGGTCAATACGAAAATGCGCCAGTATCGTAATTTTGGTATGGCCAATCCTGAAGGCTATAGAAAGGCATTACGACTGATGAAGATGGCGGAACGCTTTGGCTACCCAGTAGTCTGTTTGATTGATACACCTGGTGCTTATCCAGGTCTAGAAGCAGAGGAAAGAGGACAAGCAGAGGCGATTGCTCGTAATTTGTTTGAGATGGCTAAATTGACCGTTCCGATCGTATGTGTTGTTATCGGTGAGGGCGCCTCTGGTGGTGCTTTGGGGATTGGCCTAGGAGATCGACTGTTTATGATGGACAATACTTGGTTTTCTGTTATTTCTCCTGAAAACTGTTCTACTATTTTATGGAGAACATGGGATTATAAAGAACAGGCAGCAGAAGCTTTAAAATTGACCGCAGATCATTTACACAAATTTGGAATCGTTGATGAGATCATTAAAGAACCATTAGGAGGGGCACATGCTTTCCCAGAAGAAACGGCCAAAACCCTTAAACGATATATTATTAAAGCTATTCAAGAGTTAAAGCAATTGAGTGTAGAGGAAATGATTGACCAAAGGATTGAGAAGTATAGTAAGATGGGGGAATTTAACTTGGTTGATTAACATTGCATTAAAAAAAATATTGAGTTAGCATTGGAAAGACATCGTATAAATAATTGCAATGCTACCTTTGAGAAAACTACAACAAAGCAGACTAACCACTTACAATCCCTGAACAATTAATTTTGTTCACCCCCTAAAGAGCTGATCATTCTAACATACATTAAGTGCTAGGATCTTTACTCTTGTTTTAAAATCAATCCACTTGTTTGCACAATACAGGGAACGCTTACATTTTAAAAAAGCCATGAATGCCACCTTTTCTAGTCCTCAAGCTATAGATTGGACACAAAAAAAGATAGGCACAATAGGTATTCTAGTCAATGCTAGTTCATTAGAACAGAAGAATGTTCAAGCATTTTTAAAAAAAATAGAGAAGCGAACCAATAACTTACAAATTTTAGCTTTCGAAGACACGAAAGCTAATTCTACTCAATCAAAAAATTACCCTACTTTTACTAAAAAGGAAGTAGATTGGCTTTGGAGGCCTAAAGGAAAAAAGACAGCTGCTTTTTCTAAGAACAGCTTTGACATTTTAATTAATCTTTGCCAACGTAATTGTTATCCATTAGAATATCTAGCTGTTACTTGTAAGGCTAGTTTAAAAATAGGTACACTTACCACTTATCCGAGTAATTACGACTTAATGTTAGAAACAGATAGTCTAGACAATTACATGAGCCAGGTGGCATTTTTTTTGGCAAAATTCAGATCACAACATGAACAAGTTTAGAGGAACAGGAGTCGCTCTTATTACCCCTTTTAAAAACGGAAAAGTAGACTTTTTAGCTTTAGAAAAAATCATTCAACATACTATAGCTGGTGGTGTTGACTTTATCGTGTCTTTGGGCACTACAGGAGAAGATGCAACTTTAAATGCATCAGAGAGTATTGAGGTGCTGCAATTCACCATTAAAATTAATAATGGTCGAGTCCCACTGGTTGCTGGCAACTTTGGTGGAAACAATACGGCAGCTTTAGTCAGTAAAATTAATGGATTTGATTTTACGGGTATAGATGCGATTATGTCTTCTAGCCCAGCTTATGTAAAGCCAAATCAAGAAGGTATTTATCAACATTATATGGCATTGGCTGCGGCGTCTCCGGTGCCTATTATTATATACAATGTTCCTGGCAGAACTAGCTCCAATGTAAGTGCCGCAACAATTGTTAGATTGGCAAATGCCAGTAAAAAGTTTGTAGCCGTAAAGGATGCTTCTGGAAGTATTGAGCAGGGTACAAAAATTATAAAAGACAAACCAGACCACCTTCTCTTTTTATCTGGTGATGATGAAAATGCATTAGCCTTAGTCGGTTGTGGTTCAGATGGTGTGATCTCCGTCATTGCGAATTCTCATCCAGAGGAATACGCAACTATGATCCGATCTTCCTTGAATGGCGATTATAAAACCGCACAAGCGATTAACCATCTTTTGTTAGATGTTCACCACTATTTGTATGTGGAAGGTAATCCTGTTGGCATCAAAGCAGCCATGGAGATTTTAGGATTTTGTAAATGTGATGTTAGATTGCCATTATCCCCAATGTCCGCCGATAATTATAAAGGACTAAAAAAAGAGTTACAATTAGCGCAGGCTCCAAGTCCTATCAAAGTATCTTAAACTACTCATACGCTGTAAAATTAAGTACTCAGATCATCCCTATTCCATTTTTTTAGGGGTATCAACAACATTGTGTTGTCAACATCACAAATCAGAAGTCAGACAGATCTAAAGTATTTCAGAGCAGTCTGACTTCTGATTTAGGAAATATACAGTAGTACTTGGCGTACTGTTTGTACCATTCTTATAGGATTTATTGGTCGTTTTATTATACCTTTGCGATTCTTTTTAAGATCCGTAGACCTTTTTTAAGGAGCTTACGTACCTATATACGCTTAGTCCTAGTCTTAATAATACCAAACTAATAGATTGATTAACATTCTTTAATTAGGTGACTTTTTAGTCATATAAATACTAAAAGCACTACCAAATCAATGTTTTATGAGTGATAAGCATGCGTTGAAGACCGCTTTAGATGCTAAGGGACAATTGATTAGTCCTGTATTACCCGAAGGTGTAAAAAATTTCTTGATTGATATCGACGGAACTGTCTGTGATGATATTCCTAATGAAGAACCGGAAAGAATGGCTACTTGCCTTCCTTATCCAGATGCCTTAAAGATTCTTAACAAATGGTATGCCGAAGGTCATATCATTACTTTCTTTACTTCTAGAACAGAAGTACATAGAGAGGTGACAGAAGCTTGGTTAAAAAAGCATAAATTTGACTATCACGGCTTATTAATGGGCAAGCCTCGTGGTGGTAACTACCATTGGATTGATAACCATATTGTAAAAGCTACTCGTTTCAGAGGGAAGTTTACAGATTTGGTTGTTAAAAATAAGGAAATTGAAGTTTTCCACGATGATGTTTAATTGAATATCATTTTTTATGAAAAGGGTCAACAGTAAAACTGTTGACCCTTTTTTTAATGATTATGATGGAGAACACTTTTAAAGTGTCACCCACCATACCCCATTAAAAAGCCCCCTACCCTTTTCTGCCAATATCTTACATATCTTTTCTTTTTCTATAATTCCTTATTCCCTTTTTATTGCATTGATGTACCTTGGGAATCCCTCACAGTAAAAGTTTATCGCTGACCTTAGGAATGGTGAATTAATAAATTGCATTTTTCTGCCCTTATCAGCGACTTCCAATCATCTACCTATTTTAAATAAAAAAAATGAAAAGAACTTTTACATTACTGGTAATGCTATTAGCTATTCTGCAAGTAGCTACCGCTCAAACGCACAAATGTGGACAATCCGCTGTTATTCAGAATAGAATTGCTAGTCTCCCAGAATATGAAGCAGCAATTGCTAAAACTTTTGATACGGCTAGAAAGAATAGTTTTCAAAAAGCAACTAGTAGGTCTAAGCAAGTACTCACTGTACCCGTAGTCGTACATGTAGTCTATAACACTGGTGTCCAAAATATTTCAGACGAATTAATCCATTCTCAGATAGATGTTTTAAATAAAGATTTTCAACGCTTGAACAGTGATGCTGGAGACGCCAGAGACCTATTCCAAGGAGTCACAGGGAATGCAGAAATTCAGTTTGTATTAGCAGATACCGATCCAGATGGCAACCCTACTACGGGCATTACCAGAACAGAAACGGATGTCGAAACTTTTATGGACGTGGAGATCTCTTTTGAAAGTATTCTTTCAGCAACGGATTCTTGTGGGCTTGATATCGCCGATCCTGCTACCTTAAACTGTATCATGGAGCAGGTATTAGGCGGTGCTTTAGAAGATAGCGCAGAAGAAGATGGAAGCATGCCTATGGACAATGTCAAGAGCTCTGCCAAAGGCGGAAAAGATCCTTGGGATACAGAACGCTATATTAATTTATGGGTTTGTAATTTAAATATGAATTTTCAAGGCCAAGAAATGCCTGCCGTGATGGGTTTTGCTTATCCTCCAACAGATGCCCCCAATTGGCCAGAAGGTGCCATCCCTAGCAACATAAAATCAGTAGATGGCGTTGTTGTTCACCACGAAGCTTTTGGGGTAGACAATCCAAACGCTGGTCAAGTAGGTGGTTTGTTCAACAAGGGACGTACTTGTACCCATGAGATGGGACATTACTTTGGGCTTAGACATATTAGTGGAGATGGAGATTGCGATAGTGACGATGGTATTACGGATACGCCTGCAGAAGTAGCTTCTCAATCCGCTGGCGATCCAACTAATCAACCTAGTTGTGAAGAGTTACATACTCTTGATACTTGCCCGTCAGATGACCTGCCAGATATGTATGAAAATTTTATGAGCTACAATCCAGAAGCTTGTCAAAATTTATTTACTAAAGAACAGGTAGGCATTATGCGGGCAATGTTGGAAGGTCCTCGATCAGGATTAATTTTACAGCAATTAACAAGTACCCATTCTACGGAATTAGATCAAGCTTTAACGCTTTTTCCTAATCCAACAAGTGGAGAAGTAAATGTGCAATTGACAGGCTATGATTTGAATGATTTTGAGCTGACTATTCAAAATGTGATGGGACAAGAAGTACTATCTATTCCTGCTACAAGAACTATTGATTTGCAAAATTTAGAGGCTGGTATCTACTTGGTGAGGCTTGGTAATGACAAGTTTAGTACTACTCGGAAAGTATCGGTACTGTAATTTAAAGACACTTCTAACGAAAAAATGCAGCGTACCATTTACGTTGCATTTTTTTGTCTTTTAATTAATGTATTTGTTTATTAAATTCTATCTAAAGAAGATTTTAGATTACTTTATGCATTAGAAAATAAACATCTCATGAGTCAACATTTAGTTAGTTTGAACTTGATCTTGACACTTGAGTTTGAACTTTCTTAGCCTCCCATCCGCTTTGCGGTTCTCTCGCTTCAAGGTCCCCCGGACCTTGACCCTGCGGGATCGCTCGTTCATTCCCAACCGTAAGCCAATGGTCCTTCTTTATCCTTACTGCACCTCATCCAAGTAGGAATTGGTTCGCCTACTTCATCAATAAATTTAATAGTTCCATCATCGCTGGCTTCATAAGTCCAGATATGCTCTTTACCACCTCCGCTACCAAAAGCGCCAAATTTTAGTAAATATTGAATCTCCCATCCAGTAGCTATCCGACTTAATACAATGTCATTTCCTACTACTTTGGGTACACCTAAATCAATTTCTTCTACGCCTTCAATATTATAAAATTCATTGGATAAAGCAGCCATATTCATAGGCTCTTTAGAACGGATCGTAATTGCATCTTGCGTATCATTCCAAGGAACATGTTTATCAATGATTAATTCATACTCATCTAGTAGATCATTAAATTCATCGCTATCTGTTTCATTAATGCCATCCAACAATGGTTCTGCCCACTCTATATCTCTTTCGTATATGATAACAAACTGATCTATGGAAGGATTCGGGAAGGTATGTATATTACATTTGGCAATAGATTTTGCCGTTTCGTCTTCTAAGTAAATTTTCGATAAGATCGAAAAGATCATTTGGACATTTTCTTGAGGGATGCTGATACCCAAATATCGCAAGTCTTCTTTTTCTGCTTCCAAACGCAAAGCCAATCTGGCTGCATCTCGCCGAAGTTTTCGTTCTAATCGTTTAGGAATTTCACCAATACCATCTGCTTCTCCTTGAGCGATTACACTCGTACAGTTAAATACAGAAAAAAGAAAGAAGAAAAGAAGTGGTAGGAGGGATAGCTTCTTATATTTTAAATTATTGCAAAGCATGGTTTCGGTTGAATTAATTACTTATCAATAATCAAAAAATAGACCAGAGATACTTTCTTTAGTAAAACATTAAGAAGTCTAGCTTGTTTTATCCATCTTTTAGAAAAATATTTGCCATTATTAACTGAAATTAACAATAAATGGAGGGGTATTCGTCGTCTTAGTAAAGAACAACTTATTCTCAGTTCTCTATTTTTAATTCTTAGCTATTACAAATGAAATATATCCATATTCTATTAATATTCAGTGCCCTGTTGATCTCCTTACCTTTTCAATCATGCAGCCAGAGCTATGCGACAAAAAAAACAGCAGCAGGAAAGACGAAAAGGGTCTTTGACAGGGGCGTGGAATACAAGAAAAATGGCGTTTCTGAGAAAGCAATTAAAGATTTTAATACCGTAATCGGCCTTTCTCCTAACTTTATTGATCCTTACTTGCAATTGGCTAGTATCTATATGGGCAGTAAATCTTGGGAAAAAGCAGCCGTAAATTTAGAAAAGGCCATTGCTATCGATCCTTTATATGAACCCCGTGCCAAATATTATTTAGGTATTTGTAATTGGGAGCTAGATAATTTTGAGGAGGCGGCTCAAAATTTTGA
>CALJIY010000082.1 GCA_937973945.1 uncultured Saprospiraceae bacterium
ATAATTGTAATCTAACAATCTGTGAGGGCGAGACTTTCCAGTTAGGAACACAAGCAGGTATTTCTGGAAATATTACTTTACAATTTCCAAATGGAGTAACTGACAGGACTGCAGATGGTGATTCCTATTTTACCGTATCCAATGCGACAACAGGCCATACAGGCGTGTATAATATTTTCTACGAAGATGCAAATGGCTGTAGCGCATCGAGACAATACAATGTAACAGTACAGTCTTGTGTAGATCCATGTGATGGAGTAGCAATAAGCTGTTTTACAAATGCGAACGGAGCAGGTTGGGTAGATAACTGTGATGTATCGATCTGTGAAGGCGAAACCTTTTTATTAGGAACGGGCGCAGGGCTAATGAGTAACATAAGCTTACGTTATCCGAATGGCACAACCGATAATAGTCCAGATGGTGACAGTTACTTTGCTTTCAATAATGCTACTACTGCTCAATCAGGAGTATATACGCTTTCTTATCAAGATGCTCAGGGTTGTACAGACTCTAGACAATTCAATGTAAGTGTACAGTCTTGCGAACCAGATTGTCCATCAGCACTTCCAATTAGTTGTGAGTATAGACTACAAAAACAAGTAGACTGGACAACAGGCAACTGTAGCCCAACTATTTGTGCAGATGGTAGATTAGAATTATCTGTTAGTCCGAATACGTACAGTTCTTATAGTTGGTCAGGGCCAAATGGCTTTAGTGGCGAAGGAAATGCAAATGGAGATATTCTAGTGTCCAATTGTTTGATGCCTAATCAAGCAGGTGTTTACACAGTGACTGTAACAGATGTAAATGGTTGTACAGGTACACAGTCTATAACGATTACTACTAAAGACTGTCCTTGTAATTTGAATGCTACGGTATCCAATGAGACTTATCTAGATAATAATACCAGTAATACTGCTCAACACACTTTTAATTATCAATTAGATATTGAAGGTAGTGGAAGTGAAGGATGGTTAATGTATGATGTTGTTGATGGAAATCTAAATCAGATCATTGATAGTGGGACTAGTAACAGGATATTGAATATGGGACCTTTCCCTGTAGATCAAGGTGGTTCATTAATTATATTAATGGACGCTAATAATACAGCATGTATCCAAAGTATTGGTGTGAATATGAATTCTTGTGTTTACACGGGAGAGTGTAATTGCTGTCGATAAAATGAGTTTTAAAACGAATTAATAGATTTGTTTATTTAGAGTAAATCTGTTTAAAATTCAACCCTCGATTCGCATAGTTTATAAATTAGCCGTCTAAGGTAAGTGACTTCGTACTCGATTTCTCAAAAGAAAATGAGATACGAAAGAACTTATCCTAGATGGCTAATTTAATTTTATAGTATTCCTTTTTTATCCAAAGATTTCATCAAATAATCGTAATCTCCATGAATTTAATTCAAAAAAATTTATTTTATTTCTTGTTCTTTACTTTCAGTATAGTATTACCTGCACAAGAAAATTTAAAAAATATCTTAGGTTCTTCAAGAGATTTTGTAGAGATCACCAACAGGGCAGATGCCTATTTTGCTAAAAAGCATCCCCAAAAGAGCAGAATGGAATTAACTATAGGTCCTCATAGAGACGGAGAATTTGTGAAGTATATGCGTTGGCAATCTTTTTGGAAAAAACGGTTGACTACTGACGGAAAATTAGGCTCTTTAAATGTTACACCAGAAGAGAGGAAAGCGTCAAGAGCACGTTCTAATAATCCTTACAAAACAGTAGAGTGGACAAATATATCACATCAAAATTATATAACAGGTCAGATTGGAATGGGGAGGACTACTAGTATAGGATTTCATCCTACCGATCCAAATATCTTTTATGTAGGAGCAGCAATGGGAGGGATTTGGAAAACTGAAGATGCTGGACAATCTTATATCCCATTAGGAGACGAACTACCATACCTTGCAGTTAGCTCTATTTTGGTACATTCTATTAATCCTGACATATTATATATCGCCGTGAGTGATCACCTGCCGTTTGGACCAGGAGGAATTGGTATTTATAAATCTGAGGATGGTGGTCGAACTTGGGAAGCCACTGCACTGACTTTTGATTTAATTGATAATATAAGAATCTATTGGATAGAAGCAGACCCAAGCAATCCTGACAAAATTTTTATAGCTACCGAAGATGGACTTTATAAAACGAAAGATGGATTTGCAACAGTTGAGAAAGTAAATAATATCTCTACTTTTAATATTCGATTTAAACCAAATGACCCTAATGTTTTATACCAAGGAGGAAGCAATGGAGAATTTTTTAAAAGTGTAGATGGAGGCAACAGTTTTACACTTATTAGAGACGAGGGTAACTCTGAAGTTTTTATATTGGTCAGTACCGCCGACCCAGAGCGAGTGTACTTTAGAACAGCAAACAGATTATTTAAATCCTACGATAGTGGTAGTTCATTTAGTATTAATTTATTCAATCCAGATTTTTTGCCAGAGAATGATGTGGTACTACTCTTTTCCCCTGCTAATCCTGAGGTGCTAATCGGAGGAAATATTGAGATATATCGCTCTGATAATGACGGGGACTCTTTCTATCCTATTTCACATTGGCTAGGAGAAAATAATCTACCTTTAATACATGTGGATCAACGAAATATTTTTAGTAATCCACTCACGCCAGACGATATTTATTTTTGTAATGATGGAGGTGTATTCAAATACACCATTAGTACAAATCAGTTTGAGGATTTATCTAATGGATTAGTCATTACACAATTTTATGATATAGCAGTTGCACAAACAAGTGTGAATGTAATTGGAGGAGGTTCTCAGGATAATGGGAATATGTTTAGAGGCGTTAATGGTACCTGGCAAGAGTATGCGCCAACAGGTGATGGAATGACTCAAGCCATTGATCCTACCGACCATAATATTCGCTACTGGGCGTTTCAATTGGGGGGGATAAATAGATGGGAAAACGGTAGCAATCAAGATATTGCCCCTCCTGACCAAGCAGGAAAAGGAGCTTGGGAAACACCTTTCAAATTAGATGAGAATAATCCAAAGCGTATCATTGCTGGCTATGATCGAGTATATGAATCGTTGGATAAAGGAAACAATTGGACAGCAATTAGTTCGGTATTAGATAACAATAAATTAAATCAAATTGCTATTGCAAGATCCAATCCCAACAAAATATATGCTGCTGGAAGTAGAACGGTCTTTGTGAGAAATATAGCTAATAATTGGGAACGGAAAACACCTCCGAATATAGAATATATATCAGATATGGAAGTGGATCCACTCAATGAAGATATTGTATACATTACCAATGGAAGCTTATCCGCAGGTAATAAAGTATTCAAATCTATTGATGGAGGAAATAGCTGGCAAAATATAAGTGGCTCTTTACCGAACTATTCTGTCGGAGCTATTGAAACTTATAATGACCGACCTGGAGGTGTGTTTATAGGAACTAATGTAGGCGTTTATTATAAAGACAATGATCTGCCTGATTGGTTTGAAATAGGTACTTTACCTCATACAATGGTAGAAGATATTGAGATTAATTACCTTTCTAATTTACTTCGAGTAGGTACTTATGGAAGAGGAATATTTGAAACACCTCTGACAATTATTAGTTGTGATGCTACAAATCCTGATTCTGATAATGATGGTATTTGCGATCAGGATGACAAATGTCCAAATTTTGATAATAGATTGATAGGACAAGCCTGTTCAGAAGGGTCATCTAGTGCTTTCCAAAGCTATTACACAGAAGATTGTATCTGTGAAGAAGTATTCTCTTACTGCCCAGCTACAGGTTCTAATGGTACAACAACAGATTGGATTAAACAAGTACAGCTAAATGATCTCACAAATAATTCCACCCAAACTAGATATAGTGATTTTACGAATTTATCTACTTCTTTAGATAAGAATACTTCTTATACCCTAAGTGTAACCCTTAATGCTGTCTTTGATCTTGATAAGATTTTTGCATGGATAGATTTTAATCGAAATGGTGTTTTTGATGCTACAGAAGAAATTTCAATGTCCACAATAAATACAACAACTAATGCCAGTACTGGACAGGTAAATATTCCCATAGATGCAAAAATTGGTCGAACAGGTTTACGAGTCAGAGTTATCTATGATGAATCTTCTACTCCTTACCCTTGCGATGATTATTTTGGAGAGGTGGAGGATTATGCCGTTGACATAATAGGAGAATGTGATACAGCACCAGTTACTTGTTTGACGAATGCCAATAATATTGGCTGGGAGAATACCTGTGATGTGACCATCTGTGAAGGAGAAAGCTTTAGCTTAGGTATTCAAGGAGAGCTTCTGAATAATATTAGCATAGAATATCCTAATGGAGCAAGAGATAATAGTCCAGATGGGGATTCGTATTTTTCTTTTTCAAACACAACAGAAGATCAATCAGGTATCTATACGCTATATTACGAAGACACACAGGGTTGTAGTGCTGCTAAAAAATACAATGTTATAGTAGAAATTTGTAATTCAGGATTAATAGATTTGATTCCAATAGATGGAGATGTTTGTATAGAAAATCCGTCTAGTGATTGTCCTTGTACTTTAAACGCTACAATATCCAATCAAATCTATTTAGATAATAATACTACAAATATTAACCAACATACTTTTAATTATGATTTAACAATTAATGGTAGTGGAACTAAAGGATGGTTATTGTATGATGTTGTCGATGGAAACTTAAACCAAATTATTAATATTGGAACTAGAGATACGATTTTAAATATGGGACCTTTCCCTGTTGATCACGATGGTTCATTACTAGTTTTAATGGATGCTAACAATACTGCATGTATTCAAAGTATAGGCGTGAATATGAGTTCCTGTGTTTATACTGGAGATTGTGATTGTTGTCGTTATTGATACTCCCCTTGGCTAAAGACTGTAGCGGTTTTCTATTTTGCCAATTTTTGATAGAACTTAATAAAATTGAGGAAAAATAGTTATATAGTATCTTCATTCTATTCTAGAAATTTTACGGTTTAAATACAAACAGGATACTAGAGGATGCAAATCTAATAGTTTAACATTAGCTTTGTTCTACAGATCTTATCTATTTTTTTTAATAAAAAAATATAGTTAATTGTAAAATATATTAAAAAAAATACTTACATACTCAAATAGTAATTAATTGATTTGTAGGCTTCCAGTAAGCATGCCGATTTTTTCTTAAAACCATTCCCGTCGATTCGCTACTCCTATTCGCTTAAAAAGTTGAATCAATAATAAAAGGCATTCTCCTAAACGATGAGAGTATAGTAATAATTGAATTTACATTCAACTATAACATAAACTATAACTCTTATACCTCAAACAATTATTTAAACTAAACTTAGTTAGAATGCCATTGGTAAACAGACGGGAAATGTAACCTGTCTGTTCCTTTTCTTTAGTAGTTTGTAAGCGACAATCAGTAATTATTCATAGATTTTTTGAAAATGTTCTTCAATAATTATTGAAGGACATTTTTTTTGTTACAGAAAAATAATTAGAGCCAACTTACAGAATTTTCTATTTCGTTGTTACTAAGAAGAATATATTACAAGTGCTCAAAACTGACTCTTATCTAAGTAAAAGGTAGTATTAGATTACCGAAGAAGCGAGTTTGCTTATGGAAGACAAGAAATAAAATATATTTTTTCACTAAAGTCTATCTATTTGGATTGGGTCAAAAAGATAATATTAAGAGAGGACACTAGAGGATGCGAAATTAGTAATTTAAGATTAACATTGTTGGTAAGAACGTAAAGGCAAGTCTTGCAATGGTCTATTTATCTCGTAAGAGTTGATTCTTTAGCCACCTTAGAATGAATTGATGGGATTGGCATGATTACTAGATTGAAAATGACTTCACATTTACATCATTTACCACTCAAAAACGATCCGACATTCAAATGAGATCCCAAATAGTGATGTAATTAAAATAAGTGAAAATTGAAAACAATGGACTAGCTATCTGTTTTCATTAATTGAGTTACATTGTCATAAATAACTATAGTGTATTTGTTATATATATTTAATGTTACTATATTAATGTTGGATGTAGCCATTATGTAGAGAGAATCAGGCAAAACCATTCTATAATAGGCTGCATCCATTTATTACATTCAAAGAGTTGAGTTAAATTCACTTATTTCCTTTCTTATCGGAATTATCAAGATTAAATTTTCTTACGATAAAGTACGCACTCTACTGGACATTTCAAAAAGCAGATAATAGAGATAGATTTCGTTTAAAATAGCACGAAATTTCATCATTGTTTAAACGTCTGTATCTTGATATGAATTTATTACTAAAGTTTGTCTTTTTTTTTTTGGTCAAAAAGATAATATTAAACGAAGACACTAGAGGATGGAAATCTAATGATTTAACATTAATTTTGTCTTATAATTCATCTTTATTTCCCCCCTTTTTCTTATTCCATCTCTTAATACCTCCTCCAAAACATATTAAAAAATCTGATTCTAACGGACTGCTGTGAAGTGCAATATGTTTCACACAAAACGTTACAACCAGCAAAAACAAAGATATACGTTAGAACGATTTTATTTAAAAGATGGGAAAATCATTCTGTCTTGTGCCCCCCCCTTTTTTTGTAATAACTTTCAATTTCATAGATGTTTAAGATGTTCTTCAATACTTGTTGGAGAACATTTTTTTATAAGAGGTGTATGGATCTATCTAATTAAGAGCTTGTCTAAAATTTGTACGAACTGATTATCAATAGCTTAGAGTTTTGAGGAAGTAGAAATTTAGACAAGCTCTAAGAAATATAAGGTCACTTTCCATGCTTAATCGTAAAATTAACTGGTAAACATTTTTCATTGATACATTGGAAAGGAATCGTATAATCTTCTACCTCTCCATCTG
>CALJIY010000083.1 GCA_937973945.1 uncultured Saprospiraceae bacterium
ATACCAGTTCCAGGAAAACTTTTACTATCGTAGGTCTCTACGTTTTTAAACCCAGCTTCTTCTAATATGGAAGCAGCCTGTACCCGCATATCTTCTCTCATTTTCCATTCATTCTCTTTCCACTCTGCATCAAAGGTAATAGTTGGTTGACCATATATATCAGTCACCTCCCTATTTAAGGTCATTTTGTTCTCGTGGTACGGAAGACATTCACCAAAGGCCGTCATTCCCATACTCCATGGTCCAGGCTCTTGAGCCAATTCTTTAATTGGCTTACCAACCGTTAATTCTTTTACATATCTGGACCAGTTAGATCTACTTGCTCCGCCTTGATACCCATATCCACGTAAGTAGTTCTTTTTAGTATCCGGTCGTCCTGGAAGGTTTTGGAAACGCGGGATATAAATACCGTTTGCTCTTCTACCTTTATAATATCGGTCATTAAAGCCGTCGTAAGTGCCTCTAGCACCTGTTCTGAAGTGATGATCCATAATATTATGCCCCAATTCTCCACTAGAACTACCCAATCCATTTTCCCAAATATCCGTAGCTGATTGCATTAGTATTTGTGTACTAGGAATACAAGACGCATTGACAAATACGATCTTTGAATGGAAATCCATGAATTCTCCAGTTTCGGTGTCCATCACTCGAACTCCTGATACTTTCTTGCTATCCTTATCATAAATCAACTCCGTCACATTAGAAAAAGGGCGAAGCGTCAAATTACCAGTAGCCTCTGCAGCTGGTAAGGTAGAGGCATTACTACTAAAATAGCCCCCATACGGACAACCTCTCATGCATAGATTTCTAAATTGACATTTACCTCTTCCTTTATGATCGACTGTTAAGTTCGCCGTCCGACCAATCGTTAATATTCTATCATTAAATCTTTCTGCTACCCTTTCTCGAACATGTTGCTCTACACAGTTTAACTCCATAGGAGGCAAAAATTTACCATCAGGTAAATTGGCCAAGCCTTCGTTCTGCCCACTGATTCCTGCAAAGCTTTCTGCGTAATCGTACCATTTTTCGATGTCTTTATATCGAATAGGCCAATCTACCGCTACCCCATCTTTAGCATTGGCTTCAAAGTCCATTTCACTCCATCTATAACTTTGTCGTCCCCAAAGTAGAGACCGACCACCAACATGGTAACCTCTGATCCAATCAAATCGTTTGGTTTCACTATAGGGATGTTCTGTATCTTTTACCCACCAGTGTTTAGTAGACTCTCGGATAGTGTAGCCAGTTCGCAACTGCTTTTCATACTCTTTACTATCGGAAGACAGTACCATATCTCGGTTTGGAAAATCCCACGTGTTCATATTCATAGTAGGATAATCCAACTTATGGCGAACATTCCGACCTTTTTCTAATACTAATGTTTTTAGTCCTTTTTCGGTGAGTTCTTTTGCAGCCCAACCTCCACTAATTCCTGAGCCTATAACAATAGCATCATAGCTATTTTGCTCTTTTGCTTTAAGATTTAAATTCATATAATATAAAATTTAGTTTTAGGTCGATTAATTTAACATAGCATCCCTATAGTGATAGAGAAAATTCTGCTTCTTTCTATGGTATAAAAACTTAGAAACTCCTTCTAGTAAACTAGAAGGAGCTTAGTTTTTTGATAAGTATAGAGTATGATAAAACTCCATACCATCCTCCTTAAAAGAATAATGTTTTTCGTTTTGCTAATGTTTTCTTCCGTTTTGGGAAAGTTGGTTGTGTGTACTGTATGAAAGAGGTTGGTTTCGTTTGTTCTTGATCATTTGATATATTCTTTCACAAGAACACCCAAATAAAGGGAAAATATTTGGTAACAAAAAATACTTTTGAAGAAATTATTGTTTGCGAGGTGTTTTTTTTGAAATAGATAGGTTGGAATAGGAAATATGTACCTGTATTCCTTATTCAGGATAAACATTTCATACAAGTTAAGGATTCCCGAATTTAATACATATCGGAGCTTAGTAACCTTTTGTGGTTCAGAAAAATAGGTAGTGGATTACTTACTCTAAAATTAATTTATCTGATAAAGTACCAGCCGAGCTGCTTAATTGATACACATAAATTCCATTATTATTACCTAGGTCAGACCTATTAAGGGTATAATTGTTCTCCCCTTTTACCCCTTCAATCGTTTGATTAAATACCAACTTTCCAGATACATCAAACACCTTCAATGAAAGGCTTTGATTAACTGGTAATACAAATTGAATAGTCGTTTGAGTATAGAATGGATTTGGTTGATTAGGTAGCAAGCTAAATTGATCACTCGTTACAGACTTGTCCACAAAGTTTAATTGAGGAATTAAAACTTCTTCCGCTTCATTATAAGCAAGAGCTGATCTAGTATCTTCTATATATATCATATTTTTTAAACGACCTGTAGCAGTAGCTTTTACTTTTAATTCCATTAAATGTTGAGCAGAGTGATTTTGAGAAAATTGATCCCATACTATATTTACATTGGTAGCACTTATTTGTTTGTATTGATGTGGCATTGCCTTGCCAGATGCCAAGTTAATGATTTCCAAACCATCTAATTCCAATGCCATTTGTAAACCTAGTAAAGACGCTAAGTCATGGACCTTAATAGGCAAAGTAAGAATATCTCCTTTATTTACGAATTGGTCCTCCACCTCAATACTTAATTGCTCCTTGGCATTTCTCGACTCTGATATTTGTAAACCACTGGTCGTAGCGGTGTTATTTAAATCACCGACCTTAATAGCCGTGAAAGCAACATCTAATTTTTCATCGGTAAATAAATCAATCAAGCTATTTTCTTGTATTAATAAAGACAAGGGATTTCTTAAATCCAATTCCACTCCTTGTTCTACAAAACGCCATCCCTTCATATTGGATAAATTAGGGTCGGTAGGGTCTAATATTAATTTCCGTAACAAAACGACATCGAAGGCAGTGATTGATCCAGATAGATTGGCATCAGCAGAGATATGTTGATAGGGAGAATCTAAATAACGAAGACCTAATATATGTCTGGTGATCATAATTAAATCTAAAATGGAGATGCCATTCGTTCTATCTGAGTCTTTAGCTGGATTAATTTGGTAACCAATATTTTTAGGTAGGTCCATTTCAAAAATCCCATTTTCATCAGTCATTACACTTTGTTCATATTCAATCGTACCCTCCGCTTGAATCATAACCCCCGGTAAAGCTTGATTATCAATCGTATAAATAGCGCCTTTTAGACGAGCTACATTATCTATATCAAATGGAGGAGTCGCATAAGTGTCTGTGTCTTCGGAAGGATCCGTATCCGCAGTTGAATCATCTGTGGTATTGTCATTATCACCAATACTTGTATCTGTGCCGCAGGCATAAGATCCTCCAATAGTCACCCAACAAGTAGTGGAGACGCCAGCGGCGTTTTGTGCTCTCAAGTACACCTTAACATTAGCACGGGCATCGTCACAGTTATAGGAAATTGCATCTGCCCAGTTACCACCATCCTTTTTAATAGATAGGGAAACAGCGCCACAATTATCGTAACTACCTTCATCTATATCTATCGCTCTAATATTTGTCCAACCATTACTAAACGAAACGTTTATTTGATCATCACATAAAGCAGTCGGGGCACTTCCTCCAACCACATCAAAATATATCTTACAGACAGATAACGACTTATTTCCACAGGCATCTACTGCCTGATATTCTCCATAGTATGAGCCAACGGCTAAAGGATCATTAGGCCAAGAGATAAAAGAAGAATTATTGGTACTGACAACCTTAATTAATTCAGGTTGTAAATTAGCCGAACAATTATCCGTAGCACCAGGTAAAATTAAATTCGGAATCGCTTGACAATCATATTGATTAGCAGGTATTTTATAGGGTTGATACTTTGAACCAATCCCATTAGTGGTAGGGCAAGTAAGTTTAGGACGTTCTGTATCTCGTACTTCAATAATTTGCGTCTTATTTCTAGAGTTGCCTAGATTACATACATCAACGACCTTCCAAGTACGTATTAGTTTTGATCCATAACCACACAAATCATTTACTACAATATCTGTATAACTAGCTTGAAAACCACAAGTGCTCCCATCAATAGGAATATCCCCTACTCCATCTCCATTGGAATCCAACATAGGCTGACCCGCTCTAGTAGGATTAGTATCCGTTCCACAAGTGAGTAAAGAATCACCAGGGAAGTAGTAAACGGTAGGGCGAATAATGGTTACATCAATGGTCTTCTTAGCTCTATTTCCGCAAAAATCTACAGCTTCTATCGTGATGGGTATGGTTGGTGCTGAACTACCGCAAAAGTAGGAAGGAAAATTACCGATACTTACACTAGTCTCCTCAACATGACAAAAATCCACCACAGAATAGTTTAGGCTATTCAATAATACCTCATCTGATACTGTATTGCAAAGTGCGACCGTTTGAGATGCTGGTGCATAAATGACAGGCTCCTGAAAATCTTGAAAAGTAACGGTGCCTGAGCAGGCTTGTGTACCACTACTGCTACGTCTAGTCACTTTTAAAGAATAAGTCTTATTACAATCTACCCACTCTGTCGGCAAGGAAATTCCATTAGAAGAAACATCTCCAATAGAATTCGCACTCAAGGTTTCCCTTACCACTTGACTAGACCCCAATCTTGCTTCAAAATCATAGCTGACCCCTGCTCCGTAGCAAGGATCCTCTAAAAAGCCATCTATAGTGACAAATCCTATACAACCAGGGTTAATCGCTACTCTAACATTATCATTACATACCAATGCTTTTCCGGAGCAGTTAACAATGGTGCTTGTCGATGCAGTAGCAAAAGGAATTTTTACAAAATGGAATACAAGTATTATAAACAAAAGGAGGATAAGCGGATGCGTACTTCTATGCATGGAATGATACTATTTACTAAGAGTATGTCTAAAAATTTATTTAACTGATAATCAATAGTTTGCGGTTCTGACTAAGAAAAAAGTTTTTTGCTTATCAGGATAAGGAAGAAACTTTTTTCGACGTCAGGTTCGTAAAATATTGGTCATCAGGACGATAAAATTTAGACATACTCTAAATGTTCAATGATTATGTAAGGCTATAGCTAAAATAAAGCGACATTAATGCCAAAGTGCTATTTGCTAGCTAGCAATAACAAGTACTAGATGTGCGCCATATGTAACCGCCAAACCCGCCTGAATGGAACGGACAGGTTTATTTGGCTGGTTCTATCTAGTAACATGACAATCAATTCGTGCACAACCTACCAAATAAATTTGGTGGTTACGTACCACATTCTCGGTTACTCTAAGAAGCAAAACTGAGTAATACTTAGGCTATTAATGAAATTTATGTTGACTTAAATCGGTAGGAAGGTAAAAAAGGATAATATAATTAAAATATTAATTCCAATCAAAACTAAAATAATTTAAAGTATAAGGCAAGTAATCCTTTTCATTTCAAACTAAAAAAGGGAAATTTGCAGTTTTTAGGACTATTATTATTAAAGAGTAGAGAAGCGAGCGAAGAAATTAAGGTCCATTCTACTTGAAGAAGTAGAGATTTTCTTTGCAATCGTTTCAAAACCTATAAACCTAGCTAGGCATACTATGATACTTTTTTTCGGAACTACCACTGATTATTTATATGCTGTTCAAGTCAAAGAAGCACTCCCTCCGGAAGCAGTCAATAAACTGAAATGGCTATTCAGCAATCATGGGCCTATCAACTTAGAGGAGATTCATGAATCCTTCATTGGACCTAGAGCGGCCATGGTCACCCCTTGGAGCACAAATGCAGTAGAAATCACCCAAAACATGGCGATCCAAGGAATTATAAGGATCGAAAAATTTACGGCAGTTCTAAAAGATTTCAAGGATTATGATCCGATGCTTTTTCAAAAATATGAGCAACTAGATCAAAACATCTTTCATATTGATGTTCAACCTGAATCGGTGTTGCCTATTAAAGATATTGCCGCATTTAATGCACAAGAAGGCTTGGCATTGAATGAGGAAGAAATTACTTATTTAGAAGGCGTTGCAGAAAAAATTAATCGTCCCTTGACGGATTCTGAAGTGTTTGGCTTCTCTCAAGTGAACAGTGAGCATTGTAGACACAAAATATTCAATGGCTCTTTTATTATAGATGGGGAGGAAAAACCCAATACCCTATTCCAGATGATTAAGCAGACCGCCAAGGAAAACCCTAATGGTATTGTGTCTGCTTATAAAGATAACGTCGCTTTTGTAGAAGGACCTACCGTTACACAGTTTGCCCCTAAGTCTCCAGACAAACCAGATTACTATACAAAAAAACCTTTCAAGTCTGTTATCTCTTTAAAAGCAGAAACACATAATTTTCCTACGACAGTTGAGCCATTTAATGGCGCTGCTACAGGTTCTGGTGGAGAGATACGAGATAGATTGGCAGGTGGACAAGGTTCCCTTCCATTGGCGGGTACAGCGGTATACATGACTTCTTATTCCAGGTTAGCAGATAATAGACCTTGGGAAAAGGGCATGGAGGAACGCTCTTGGTTGTATCAAACTCCAATGGATATTTTAATCAAAGCTTCTAATGGAGCTTCTGATTTTGGTAATAAGTTTGGACAACCCTTAATCGCAGGTTCTTTATTGACTTTTGAGCATCAGGAAAATGTTCGTCAAATGGGATTTGACAAGGTGATTATGATGGCGGGTGGTATTGGATATGGCAAGGCAGATCAAGCCATCAAGGCGGAACCTAAAACAGGTGACAAAATTGTCATTATGGGGGGAGATAATTATCGTATTGGAATGGGCGGAGCGGCGGTATCCTCTGCTGATACTGGAGAGTTTAGTACAGGCATTGAACTAAATGCCGTACAACGGTCCAATCCTGAAATGCAGAAACGTGTTGCGAATGCTATTAGAGGCTTAGTGGAAAGTGACCATAACCCGATTGTCTCCATTCACGATCATGGTGCAGGAGGGCATTTAAATTGTTTATCTGAACTAGTGGAAGATACGGGCGGGAAAATCGATTTGTCTAAATTGCCT
>CALJIY010000084.1 GCA_937973945.1 uncultured Saprospiraceae bacterium
TAGCTGTTTACCGATAATTAGGAAATCGAACTTTATCTACTGTCTATTTTTATGAAGTTGTTTAAGAATGTAATTTAGAGTTCAAAAACCGTAGTGTAAGGTTCTGAGAATTACTTTTTTAAGCCGCATAGCAGCGCTACGAGGCTTAAAAAAGTCTTTTTCAGGTTCTTGTAATATGGTTTTTGGGACTGAAGGACATTTTTAAACAACTTCTATATTAAATTTGACAAACGCTTGGTAATGGTTTCTCCAATACTAATATTATCATAATTAGCAATGATGAAGGCTTGGGCTTTAGCTGCAATTATTTTCATTTCTTTAGGTTGCGCTAAACATTCTTTAAGTAGTTGACAAAATTGATCGGCAGTCGTTCCTATCAAAATATTTTCATTAGGAGATGCTGCTATTCCCTCTACCCCAAGAGGCGTTGTGAGGACCACCCTTCCTAGAGCCATACATTCCAAAATCTTTACTCGCATACCGCTCCCAGAAAATAAAGGAACGATAGAGATAGGATGTTGTTGGATAAAACGGGTAGCATCAGGCACTTCTCCATGCACTACAACGCCATTTCCTGCTCTAGCAAAAACCCAATCAGGTGTATTTCTACCAGCAATATGAAAGTTCAGCGAAGGGAAAGATTGATGGACGACAGGCCATACTTGATCTAGAAACCACTTCAAGCCATCTTGATTGGGCATCCAGTCTAAAGAACCAATAAAAGAAATGGAGTAGGGCGGCATGGTCGCAGTTGGGCTAGCATTATAGTTTGCTAGATCTAAACCTATCGGTGCAACCATAGCAGCTGTAGAAAGCCCTAATTGTCGAAAATAGTCTAAATCTCTCTGAGACATCGCTAATAAAAAATCATAGGAATTGAATTGAGCTATTTCGTATGCCTTGAATTGCTGTACTAAATAATTTAAATACCATCTTTTTAATGGAAAGCTAGTCGTCGCAGCTACTCTTTCCCATATTTCGAACTCTACATTATGAGATCGCATCACTACTTTAGCCGTAGAAAATTCACGAATAATCGGAATATAAGGGGCTAAATTAATCCCCTCTAATTGAACAATATCAAAATCACTTGCAATTAATACTTCTTTTAATTTATTTTTGAATTCGGAATTGATAAAACGTGTAATAAAATAAGAATCAGCCGAAAACAAATTAAAAAAAGCTGCTATTGGTTTAACCCGATTGTCTAAATATACCGTATGAATACTAGTGTAATGGTCGAAAGAGGCAGGTAATTGTTGAGTATCAAAATAGGTTTTAATGGTATTAAACGATAATAGCGTTAATTCATGCCCAAGCTTTTTGTAGGCTTTGGCTAAATAGCTTACAGCAATCGCCTCTCCGTCTTTAAGCGGATATGGAAATTTTCTACAGAGTTGTAGGATTTTCATAGAGGTATTTTTTAGAACAGAGAAGCGAGAGCAGAGAGCAGAGACTGTATCCACTTGATCAATGAAATATCATTGAATGTAAACGGACACAGTCTCTGCTCTCTATTCTCTGTTCTCTGTTCTACTCCAAATTAATGATTCACTATGGCCAAGAAAAAACAAAAAGCCAAGATAAAGAAAGAACCAAACAAAATACGCCAATCAAATAATAAAACATGGATTTGGGGGCTAGCGATTGCGATATTGGGATTTTTGATTTATGCAAATACCTTAGGACATGACTTTGCATTAGATGATTTTTCTGCTATCAAAGACAACTATGTAACCAAGCAAGGGGTTGCTGGTATTCCTACGATCTGGCAAGAACATTATCGTTTTGGATACTGGAATAGTGCTGGCGAGCTATATCGACCGCTACCCCTAACAATGTTTGCTATAGAATGGGGTATTGCACCAGATTCACCAGCTATCCATCATTTTGTCAATGTACTATTATATGCCATAACGGGATTTCTTTTATTTCTAGTATTGTCAAAAATATTGAACCAGCAAGGCTTAGCTTTTATAGCAACTATCCTATTTATTGCGCATCCTGTTCATACAGAAATCGTAGCAAATATTAAGAGTAGAGATGAAATCCTTGCTTTCTTATTCTTTTTACTTACCTTGCATTTAGTTTGGATATATACCCATCGTCAGAAATTTTGGTATCTATTCGTAGGTGCCATCACCTATGCACTAGCGCTTTTTTCAAAAGAAAGTGCCATTACCTTCTTAGCCATATTCCCATTATTTCTTTACTTCTTTTCCTCAACTACTTGGAAGCAAATAGGTACCGTTACCGCTGTGCTACTATTACCTGCTGTGGTGTTTTTAGTAGTTAGAAACCAAGTGTTGAGCGGCTTCGTCACAGGAGGTAAAGTAAATTCTATCTTAGATAATCTATTAGTGGGGATAGATAACCCAATTGACCGATTTGCCACGACCATCTTATTATTAGGAAAATATTTGTGGACTATGGTGTTCCCACATCCCTTAGGATCTGATGTGGGGTATAATCAGATTCCAGCAACTAGTTTTGGAGATTGGCGGGTACTAGTATCTTTTGTGGTACATCTTAGTCTAATAGGAGTAGCTATTTGGGGGTTTACTAAAAAACACTTCTTATCGTTTTGTGCTTTATTTTATGGAATCAGTTTCTCCATATTTAGTAATGTATTAGTGGAGATAGGTTCTTCCTTCGGAGAACGATTTTTATATATTCCATTGCTAGGTTTTACGCTTGCGGTGGCCTATGGTTTGCAACAATTATTTCCAGCAAAAGGGCAGGGTATATTGGGAACCAATAAAATAGTTTTAGCTATAGTAAGCGTATTCGTGGTTTTATATAGTGGGAAGACGATAGATAGAAATAAAGCATGGAAAGATAGCTATACCTTATATGCGACGGATATTCAAACGGCACCGAACAGTGCAAAGTTGAATTATCATTTTGGTTTAGAGTCCTCCAAAAAGGGACAGAACGCTACGAATGCAACTACTAAAAAAGAATATTTTCAAACCGCTAAAGCAGCCTTTAATAAAGCCATAGCACTACATCCAACATATGGGGATGCTTATGGACAACTAGGCCTAACGCTCTATAGAGAAGGAAATGAACAAGAGGCTTTGAAAAACTATGAGCAATCTGTAAAATATAAGACCAATAATGCCTTGGTCTATAGTAATATGGGCATTATATATTTCCAAAAGAACCAGTTAGATAAAGCAAAGGAAGTCTACTTAAAAGCGGTGTCAATAGACCCAAGATTTGTGGATGCGCGACGGAATTTAGGAGCGGTATATGCCATGCAACGTAACTTCCCAGCGGCTATAGAACAGTTCAAAGAAGCGCTGAAATATGCGCCTAATGATGCGACCATTAACCATTATTTAGGTTCTGTATATCGAGATAGTGGAAATGAGTCGGCAGGACGACCTTATCTGGAAAAGGCATATCAATTGAATCCCCAATTACGAAAATAACTATAGATTGCGTTGAACTTTTAATGTATACTGACGTAACAAAATCATCATCTATTTGATATTCCTTCCTCAGATAAATAAACTTGGTATGATCCAAGCGTATTAGGCTATTACTATTCAAGGGCTTTAGAAATCGAAAGACCTATAACACCATCAAACTAAGATTGCAGTAGAAAAGACTTTACACAATTCAAAATTGTCGCAAAATTGGAGCGGACGTTACTTTAGTGATATGAATCTGAACTTTAACCACTTACTACTTATACTGCTGATTAGTTGTTACTATACAGCATCTGAATACAACTTTATAGAAGTATCTAGCACTTCCCTTTTTGTCCCTAAATCCGACAAGGATATGGACAGATCTTTCTCTACCTTGGATTTTTCTGAGACTACCCTTATGATGGCGGATACGGTTATTTGCCAAGGAGATCCCGCGATATTACTCGATGGTATTCTAGTCAATACCGCTGGCCCTAGACCCTATACCTTTACAGATAGCAATGGAAACGATAGTTTGGGGATGATTAATGTGATTGTTTTAGCGCCTATCTTAGAATCAGACAGTAAAGAAATATGTTATGGAGAATCCTTTTTAGGACAAACAACTTCTGGCACTTTCAGGGATACTGTTCGTTATGTGAATGGTTGTGATAGCCTTATAACTTCTTATAACTTAATTGTTTTTTCAAAAATTGATACCACCTATAGAGATACCGTAATATTATGTCCTTTGGATCCTTACGTAAAAGAAACGCCTGCCGGTATCATCAATATCGTTAATGATCCCCAATCTAATAAAACAGAAGAAAAAGAATTTTTGGTGTATCCATCAATTGACGGTTGCGATAGTATTGTGTATAGCCATATTATTTTTTATAAAGATTATATGTCTTCTGTAGAAGCAACTATCTGCGAGGAGCCATTTCTCACAGATGATGGTCAAATATTAACGGAGGCAGGGGCATATCCTGTAGTGTATATGTCAGAGTACGGTTGTGATAGTACGATTATTATTAATTTGGAAGTTGGTAAAAGTACTACCCGAGATACGGTCTTTAAGCTATGTGATGGACAATCTATATTCTTAGATGGAGAGGAAAAATTTGATGGTGCTGGTACGCTTAAATTTCGGACCCCAAAAGGTTGTGATAGTTTGTTAAATTATAGGATTGAAGTAACCGAAACAATCGATACCTCAAGGACGATATGTATTGGCGATACTTTTCTTTTAGGAGGGCTGGTGTTTACAGAAAGTACTTTTGATCGTGTAATAGAAGATACGGATGACAATGCGTTTTGTAATGGATCTTATCTATTAAACTTAACCGTACTTGACTGTACAATTAGAGCCGATATTGAATCTGATTCTTTACTGTGTAGTGATGATAAAAATGGTCGATTTTCATTTGCTTTGTCAGAGGGGAATTTTCCTTTTACCTATCAATGGCAGTATTTGGATAGTTTGCATGAAGGGACATTAGACTCCTTATTTGTTCCGATAAAAGCAGAAGGACTTCCCGCTGGCACCTATACGATTAGTATCACGGATGTTAGAAATATGAGTCAAGAGTTTACAGTAACGATAAAGAGCCCAGACTTTTGGAACCATACAGCAATAGAGTCAGACTATAATGGCTATCATATTAGTTGTACAGGAGGAAATGATGGTGCATTAGAAATCTTTCCAACTGGTGGTTTACCTCCCTATACTTATCAATGGTCTAATGGAGCGACTACGCAAAAGATAACAGATGTAACAGCAGATAGTATTGCGGTTACGATTACTGATAATGCAAACTGTGATTATCAAGTTCTTTTTGAGTTGACGGAGCCTGATTCCTTATATATAGAAATAGACTCGATGAAACCTAGTTGCGATAGCCTTCCTACAGGCTTGATCGAAGTGGTGTTTGGAGATGGCGGGGTAGAACCTTATGAATATAGTATACAAGGTATTGGGAATAGTATAAGGGGACAATTTAAGAACTTATCACCAGGTAATTACACGCTAATTGCTATGGATGCAAATGGCTGTATGCAAGAATTTCTAACAGAATTACCTGGACCCGATATTCCAGAGTTGGTTTTTAATAGGAATGAATTTTCAGAATTGGCAAGCCCAATTACTATAGAAGTGCAATCGAACGTAGATTTGGAGTTCATACAATGGTCTACAGAAGACGGATTATCCTGTTATGATTGTTTGACGCCTGTTGCAACACCCCTCGAAACGACGACCTATACAATTATCGCTACCTCCATGGATGGCTGTGTAACAAGTGAAGAAATTACGGTCAATATTGATAAAAAGCGAGAGGTATATGTGCCGAATATATTTAGTCCTAATGGAGATGGTACTAATGATCGCTTTACCATTTTTGGAGGCTTAGAGGTAGCATCAATATTAGATTTTAGTGTATATTCTAGATGGGGAGATTTGGTCTATAATCGAACGAACTTTGCTGTTAATGATGAATTCTTAGGGTGGGATGGGACTTTTAATGGCCAAAAAGTGGCTTCAGGTACGTATATTTGGAGTGCCAAAATATTATTTATAGACGGGGAGGCGTTTGAATCTCACGGCACAGTTAATCTGAAGTAAGCTTCTTATTGGAGTCAAACACATGAAATAGAACTCGTTATATAGTCAAGGTCAAAAGTCTGACTTCTGACATCTGACAGCAAAGCGGTCTGACTTCTCAAAAAAAATCTATGTGTGGAAGAGCCACCTTATCAAAAAAGCCAAAAGAATTAGAAAAACGGTATCAAGCCACCTTTGAGTTTGATCTAGAAGCGGTGAACGCCGTATTACCTTCTTATAACATTGCACCTACCCATTGGCATCCTGTTATTACCAACGACCAACCACAGCAACTACAATTATTTAAATGGGGCTTAATACCTTCTTGGGCTAAGGATAGTGCGATTGCAAGTCGCCTAATCAATGCCCGTATAGAAACGATTGCAGAGAAACCAGCCTTTAAAGCCATACACGCCCGCCGTTGTTTAATTCCTTTTGATGGATTCTATGAATGGAAGACGATCGGTAAGCAAAAGACCCCTTATCACATAGTCCTTAAAGATCAGGCTATCTTTTCGGCAGCAGGTATTTGGGAGACTTGGCGTGCGCCCTCTGGAGAAAAAGTAAATACCTTTTCCATCCTAACCCAAGCACCCAATGAGCTAATGGCACCGATTCATAATCGAATGCCTGCTATACTAACTAAAGAACAAGAAGCTATTTGGCTAGATTCAGGGATTCCAACAAAAGAGGTCTTGTCGATCATCACCCCTTATCCAAGTGAATTAATGGACGCCTATCAGGTGTCGCCGCGGGTGGGGAAGGTCAGTAATAATGATGCTCGATTGATCGAGCGAGATTTTCCACGACAGGGTACTTTGTTCTGAGAAAATTAAACTAAATAGATTTGTTTTTCACCCCAAACCAACTGCAATTCGCCCCAAAACCTGCCATTCTCCCCACTTTTCTTGCACCTAACCACATCTTCCTTTTTTTGACAAGCATTGCACTTACCTTTGAAAAAAGATCAGGGAAATGTACCTGAACTATATTTTCATAAACCTAAAAATAAGTTACTATGCGTATATTCAGCAGCCCTATTATCAGAACAAATACCATCTTAATGTTAGTTGGCATCTCTTTATTATCTATGTCTTGCGTCCAAGATGCATCGGAAAGGCTTAGCACCGAAAAGCAAGATTTTGTACTAACTATGACAGATATTGAAGTAATTAATTTAGGCTTTCCTGCCACCCTTAATATTAAAAAAGGATCTCAACAAGAAGTACGCATTAATGCACAACCAGAAGTCTTTGAAGCGATGACCAAAATAGTCAACAATAAGGAGTGGTTAATAGATTTAGAGAATTTTAGCGGAGGGTATGAGTCAGTCACTATTGAACTGACACTACCTAGCTTTTCTGGCTTATTGACAAGCTCAACAGGAGATATTATTGTAGAGGATTATTTTCAAAATATTGACGTTCTCAATTTAGAGGTACAAAGCACGGGTAAAATAAACTTTAAAGGAACTGCTAGACAAATTGATGTATTGATAGATGGCACAGGAAATGTCACTTTAGATGGCTTGGCTACCCAGTTAAATTCCAGCTTAGATAGTACTGGAGATTTAATGGCTTATGGTTTAGAGGCAGCTATTGTGGATGTATTATCTACGAGTACTGGAGACGCAGAAATAGTCGCTCAAGAGGAATTAAGCGTAATAATGACAGGAATAGGAGATGTAAAATATAAAGGCAATCCATCTATCACTAGTAATATTTCTGGAATAGGGGAACTAATGGATGAAAATTAAACGTAATATTTTAACACATAGGCACATAGTTCACATAGCCTATTTGAAATATGTGCCTATGTGTTAAAAAAAATGTCTAATTGTGTTATTTATTTTATTAACAGCATATCACTATACGAAATATCAATTAAATCAGCATCAGCAATCCCAAACAATTGTATATATTTTTCGCATTGAGCTAGTAATTGAGATTCAGGCATAGAACCGTCTTCTGAAATAGCCTCAATTTCTACAAAGCTACCAAGCTGTTGCACTTGATCTACGTGAAATTTTATATTATCAATAAAATAGATAGCTCGTTTTTTATCGACCACTACTTTAATACCTAGTGCATTTGTTAGGACTGTTTTGAGGGAAGCATCAGGAGTCGTTTTATATAAGGAGACACTAGATTTTTTAGGCCCAGCTTGATTGGGGCGATTGTATTGAATGAGATGGTTTTCAATATTCCCTTCTCGTAATTTTAGGCGGCCAATAGGTACTTGAAAATATGTATCCACTTGATGGTCAATCCCTTTGAATACCGCATTGTTTGCTGTTAAAATAGCTTTGATTTTTTCGGGGTGCTGGCAGTGGGCTTTGATTTCTATGATAGTTGGCATAAGGAGGTAC
>CALJIY010000085.1 GCA_937973945.1 uncultured Saprospiraceae bacterium
TTTAAAACGCATGTAGAAAATTTAATTGCCTTAGTCGAACATTTAGATTTAAAAGACATAACGATTGTTTGCCAAGATTGGGGAGGACCGATTGCAGGCGCATTTACGCTACGTCATCCAGACCGTGTGAAGCGAATCTGTATGATGAATACGATGATGGGCTATAGTCCATTTGTAAAGGATATACCAGCTTCTTCAAATGCTAAATTGACGGATTCCTCTTGGTTTAAATGGGTACTAAAAACCTATAAAGATGGCACCTATAGACCTATCATGGAAAACTTAGGTTTGCATGTTCACCACAATATGAAAAAACTGTATTTTCATAATGATGCCGCCGTTACCAAAGATTGGCTGAACGCTTATTCCACACCCTTTGCGACTAAAGCGGAAACAATAGCTGCTGTGGAATTTCCTTTAGATGCTGCTCTAGGTCGTATCAGAGATTATGTAATTGCGGGTGTGAAAACAGGAAATTTAGAAAAATTGCGAGCTAAACCTGCCATGCTTGCAGAAGGGATGTTAGACAGAGCAATGCCACCAGCCATGGTCATGGATGATTTTAGACGCTTGTTTCCAAAAGGGCCTATTGTGGAGTTGGCGAATGCTGGGCATTTTTGTCAGGAGGATGCGCCAGAGACTTTGGTGGCTTTGATACAGCAATTTATTCAGATGACGGAGTGAAGAGAGTTAGATGTTGACGGTAATGAACACGGAGTCACGGAGCGCACAGAGTTAGGTAGCGTTTTTCGAGGATGTTTATTAGGTGTTGACAAATAATGAACGCTGAGTCACGGAGCGCACAGAGTTGAATAAATTATGCTCAGTTAGGAAGATGGAACCTGTCCATTGGTCATACACGTTTACTAAACCTTGAGTACTTTTAAGGTTTAGTAAACGTGCGCTTTCATCGACTATTCGATAAACTGTGTCAAAAATAACTTGACAACATTTAAAGTTTTGGCTGTCAACGTTTTGTGAGTTTTGACACTTGATCTTGACACTTGAGTTTGAACTTTCTCCTTTCTTCTGTGGAAGTTGTTCTTTCGTCGTTATTGTGGCAGCACCACTACCTTTTCCGTTCGAACTTCCGTATCCGTTTTTAGCACAAAATAATACATTCCATTCATTGTCATTTTGGTTCTGAAATTAATACTAGATGCTCCCTTTTGATAAAGCACATTATCAGTAATTGTTTCGACCACTTGTCCATTCATGCCATAAATCAATAAGCTGACTTTAGTAGATGTTGGTAATTCAAAATAAATACTTGTTTGATCAGTAAATGGATTAGGGGAAACTTGCATCTTTAGCTGATTATCAATAGTTGGCTTTGTAGGAGTTGCAGTTCTAGCCATAAACGTTATTGATGTATTAGTAAAAGCTTCGGCACAATCATCAATTATTTGCGCATAAAATTCTGCACCCGCAGCGACAGCAAATCCTTCTTTTAACGTAATAGATTGTCCAGCGATTAAGTGCACGTCTGTGTTTTCAGCTACCGATACACTTTGTTCCGTTTCAATGGTCGTTCTAGCTGTATAAGTTTCTGTAGGTATAGCTTCATTGGTAAAGATCATAGATTCGGTATCATAATCTGCGCCTTCATCGATTTCGTTGTCTCCGTCATTATCCACATTGTCACAAATTTCTAGGGCGTTGGGGTAGCGGGTCCTATCTGTATCATCAAAATCAGTGTTATCTATTACATACCCTATAAGCGTAGCACAGTTTCCTATTTTAGCGGTATTGGGATCTCCATAACCATCGCCATCAGCATCTAGGTAAAAGGTGCTGACATGTCCTGTTCCAGTACAATCACCCGCTTTAATACTAATGGTAAAATCTTTATAATTCCCTATAGTAGAAGTACAACCGGTCACCGTCCCTCCTTCATGACCGACGATACGCATCCGTAAATCTTTTTGAGTAATTACATCTTGGGTAGGAATGGTAATCCTTAAATCGTTGAACTGATTGCCGTTGGCAGATACACTTCCAACGACTTCATTGTAATCATCAAAATCTTGGTCATTATTCAAATCAATGAAAGCAATATAACTTAGGTTAGTCCACGAAGACACCCTCGTTTTCATAGTGAAAGTATAAGACTGCCCCATTTCAAATTCTCCCAATTTATTGGCTGTTACATCTTCGTAAGCCTCTGCATTTGAATTGTCGTGTACAAAATCACTATAAGTCAAACCTATGTATCTTTTATACCAAATGTAGTTCGTTATGTTAGTCGTACAATAAGTTTGATTTGGCACAAAGGTGTAAATATTGCTGTAGAAAATTTTTCCATTATCAATTACTTTAATTCTAAATTGATAAGAAGTCGCTGCACCAATATCTACTAATTGACTGACATTAAAGGTGTTAGCAGGATTTAAACTACTGATGTCAATATTAGTAGAATTGCTGAAATCATTTTCTCCATGTTCCAAAGTTACACTCGTGACATTATTCCCTTCTGGATAAGCAAAGCCTTTTAATTCCCATTCTGTCCCAGTTAAATTGGTGGCGTGGATACTTTCCGCTGTTGGAATTCTGTAGGGAGTAAGCGTGAAGCTTTTCTTTTCAGAAAAATGTAAACCACTATCATCTAAAACATAAGTTTGATAATAATAAGTGATGTTGTATTCTAAATTAGTTAGTGGTGTGTCAAAGTTTTCGGTAGCCGTTAATGCGCCTGCTTTAGCAATTTTTGTGGCATTATTAAAATTCAAAATTCCATCAAAAGTGGCGTATAAAATACCAGATTCTAAAACGTTTGAGCCACCTGTATAATCACTATTGATCGTTGCACTATTAGCAGAAGCAAGGGTATGGCTATTTGTGATGGTAATTTTGGTATTGATTTTAATGAATAAATCAATCGTTTGTCGTCCGCCAGTAGTGACATTGCAAGCAGGCGGTTCTATATTTTCCCGCACACCTGTTACCCTCATTCTTAGCGGAGTATTGGTAATTGCATTTACAGGAGGCGTAAAACTACTTGTAAATTCTTCTACTTGACCACCTGAACTAGCAACATCTTCTCCTTCGTCTGTAAAATCTCCATTATTATTATAATCTATCCAAACTTTCCAATATTGATTCCATCCTGTTTGATAATTGTCGATGCCATAAAAAGTGGCACCTTGACCAGCATAGATAGAAAATATTTTATCCACGGCATAGTAATAATCATTACCTGGCACCTCGAAATTGTCTCCATTTATATTAAACCTAGCCATTCGTTCGAACCAAGAAAGACTCCCATCATTAGTTGGTGTGCAGACTAAAGGTGTAGGAGGCGATAATACCTCTACATACCGTTCTTTAATTTCTGAAATCGAACCATTGGTATTGGTGGCAGTTAAGGTGATTTTATAAAAACCAGGGGTCGTTAATGTAAAAGTCGGATATTTTTCATTGCCCGCAGTATGAACTTCTCCGCCATTCTCAACTGTCCAAGACAAAGTAGTATAGTTCATAGATAAGTCAATCAATTGTACTTTTTCACCCGAATTAATTACATTCGTGCTATTACCATGAATTCTAAAATCTACGACAGGCATATCATTATTCTCCTCCAAAACGGAATAGAGCGGAGAGCCCCAAACCCCACTACCATACTTGCCTACATATAGTCGATTATCACCATCGGCATAATAGGCCATCCGCATATCTACATTTTGATGTAAAGGTTGACCTTGATTAAATTCTATCCAATCAGCCAAGGTTTCATCAATATAATAAACAGTCATACTGGTCATAACATAAATACCTTCGGTGCGATTTTTATCGAGTAAAACATATCTTGGACTTCCTTCTGGAAGATTACCTCTCTTTGCCCAAGTCGTTCCTTTATCTTTGGAAATGTAGACGCCTCCATCTGTAGCAAGGACGATAATATTTTCGTTAAATTGGTGGGTAGCGATTCTGTAGCGACCAGCAGGTGGGGCATTGGTTAGTTCTGTCCAAGTTGGTTGAGTAGCCGATAAGTTATTGGTGATGTAGAGTTTATTGGCAGACTCATCGCCTAAAAAAGCAAGTTCTGCATTGGCTCTAGATTGCTCAAAAGTTCCTGCTGAGAATTCCGTTTTTCCAATCGAAGCAGTAAAAGTATCCCAATCATTATGTGTCGTTGTTATGTTTCCGCCTCCAGTATTAGCTTGCCCCTCATGCTTAGGGCTATTACGAAGCCAAGCATCCACATCAGGTTTGGACCGAGCTAGAATAGAGATATCATCGCCTGTCGTGTTATTTTTTCTAGTAAAACCATATAAACGATCAGGGTTAAAATGATCCGCATTAATATTATTATACATTTGATATTCATCCGAATCTCCGTCAATAGATATTTTTAGTGCGCCTGTAATGAAAACTGAATCTCTATTCGGTTTCATTCGTCCTCGATATACATCTGCTGAGGCAATATGGGCATCTTTTCCATCTCTAGAAAAAATCTGTCCAATATCTTGTCCACCAGTCATCACTACATCCTTATTCATTTGACTGACATCCATTTGAGAGCCTTCAATCACACAAATGTCTCCATTTTTGTGAACGACTTTACTTCTCATATAGGCACCCTTATCTAATCCTGATGCTGTAACCATGGCCTCAGTAGGAAACAGATCAGCCTCTGCTGCACACCATAGCCCGCCATCATTACACCAGTATACGGTGTCTTTTGCCACATTCATGGTGATGAAGCGATTGTCAGCCCAATTACTTCCTCCGTAGGAAGGACGCCAATCCCAAATAATGCCTCCATCCTCACTACCCCAGAATTTTTCTTTAAGGTTTAATACTCGGTTAGGATGATTAGGGCTTACCCAAAAATCGCCGATCCAAGTGGCTGAACTTCCTAAGTTAATACTACCATAATAATCTGAGGATTCTTCTACATAACCGTCTGCATTATCTGCTACTTTTAATGGGGCGGGGCCGTTTGGATAAGCATAAGTTGGATGTTGAATCCTATTAAAACCAGTAAAATAAGTTGACGCATCAGCGGGTACAGGATCAAACTCCGATTTCCACATTCCAGCAAAACGAGTAGGGGTATTGTCATTGATAATCGCTTGTGCATAGACCTGTTTAGGACTTGTCTCGGTAATGGCAAAATAGAATTTATCTACGGTTGCATATTCGTTGGTAATCGTATGACTTTGCCAAGTGTCGCCTTTATCTAAAGAGAAAGAAAGTGTAGGAGCGATATTGTTATCATTATTCTCGGTTATCATCAAGGTCCAATCTTCCGATATGTCTAAATGAACATATACACCATCTAATTTTTCGATCCAATTTTGCCCTCCATCTGTAGATAAATAAACGCCACCTTCGGTCGTAACAATTACTCGATTATGGTCCGTTGGGTCAGTATGGATTTCTTGAATCACATTAGCGGACGAGACATTAAAAATTTCGATCCAACTCTTTGCCGAATCTGTTGACTTCCACATTTTATCAATCCCCCCTAAATAAATAATATCAGGATTACTTTGGCAGACCTCCACGGAACGGATATGTGGTGTTGCAAAATAATCGGTTAAAGGCGTCCAGTTATTTCCATAATTTTCACTTCGCCAAAGCCCCCTGTTTCTTGCAGCAACATACATGATGGCAGGGTCAGTTGGATGAAATTTGACCATATCCAAAGCTCCATTTCCAGTAGCCGACCATCTAACTTCAGGGTCACCGAATGGCCCAATATTTTTCCATCTTCCTGCATTGCCCGCATTGGGTGTCTGCATGGTATAACTAGTAGGATCTGTCAGTCTAGCTTGGGCTGTAGGCGGATTAGGATTTTGTTTGGCTTTACGATAAGCTAACAAATCTTGGTATTGTTTGTCTTTGCTATAAAAATTGCCATTACCGTCTAGTTGTCTTTTGGCAGCCCGTTCAATTTTTTCCCATGCCTCATGTTGGTCATGGCTCAATTCATGATTTTCATTATCATAATAGGCATGAAAAGCATCTTCGACATCTTGAAAATGAATGACATCTTGTTCCAATAACGCTTTCCAAACGGGTTCTTCGTAAGCGTTTTTGCCTAGGAATAGCAGCTCGTTAGGCTGGGAGGTGGTGTTTTCTGGTTGGGGAGCATCTTTTCTAACGATTATAGAGAAGATGAAAATGACCGTAATGCTTACAATTGTCAATAGGTGTTTCAGACTCATATCTTTTAAGTAGGTAGAGTGTACGTTAATACTGGTCAATAGATATGGGGTGTAAATTTTCTAGTAGCTTATACTATTAGGAGAGTAAGACTTTGTGAGTTATTTGTGTGGGTTATGTTTATTACACACAAATATAATTTTTTTTAACAAATGTAATGGTAAAAGGTAGAAATATTTTAACTTTTGATGGCAATGAACACGGAGTCACGGAGCGCAAAGAGTTAGGTAGCGTTTTTTCGAGGGTGTTTATTAGATGTTGACAATAATGAACACAGAGTCACAGAGCGCACAGAGTTAGGTAAAGTATTCTCCGTGCCCCAGTGTCTCAGTGTTCAAAAAAAAACTCCTTCACTCCGGTACTTTTTAGATATTGACAATAATGAACACAGAGTCACAGAGTCACAGAGTGCACAGAGTTAGGTAAAGTATTCTCCGTGCCCCAGTGTCTCAGTGTTCAAAAAAATCTCCCTCACTCCATTTCCAAGATATACCATTCCACCTCCGCCATATCAAGATTAGCTCGTCGCCCCACTTCTTTAGGCGCATAATACTTCGCTAAATAATCTAAAATGATAGGTTCGTTTTTGCCCAAATCCCAAAGCCCTTGCGTCTCTTGCATCCAACGAATCATTTGTTGCCATCCTTCCCTAGTAGCTCGATTTTGAGCGACTAGTTTTCCGGAATGACAAGCCGTGCAATTGGCTCGGATAATATCAAAATTATCCACATAGACTAAGCCACTAGCCACATGAATACCATTTTCTACTTTATCCCAATCTTCATCATCAAAAGAGGATTGGCTATTCGCATACGTCGACTGTTTGATCGCTTGTTGATGAAAATTAAAATCAAATTTATCCCCAAAACCGATATACAAAAAGGCAGCACAAAGGATAAACAACATCGTTTTGACAAGTGTAATAAAAAGGCTAAAATTTTTGAACTGTTGTTCTTGTTCTAATGGATCTTTTTCACTTGGCATATTAGACGACTTTTATAGCAATACGATGACAGGCATTATTTAAGTAACCTTTTGGATTCCAGCCCGGTAAGACCATTGGCTGTGCGCTTCCATTACTGTCGGTTGCTTTGGCCCATACTTCATAGTAGCCAGTTTTTGGAAATTGGATGGTCGCAGAAAAATGTTGCCAAGCCAAGCGATTGGCAGGAGGCCTTAATTCACATTTATGCCAAGTTGAACCAAAATCAATAGAGTAGTGCATCTGTTCTACGCTTAAATCTCCCGCCCATGCATGACCTCTTATGGGTAGTTCCTGATTGAGTTGAATGGTGGCACCCGTCTTGGGAAAAGTAATCAAAGATTTAACAGGCATCGATTCGATAATACACATATCTTCATTCGGAACTTTCGTGCCAGGAGGGACTGGTTGACAAGGAACTCGATAAGAAGGGGCCGCCATTTTTGCGCCATCATGTACTTGATTTCTAACTACTATTTTGTGCAACCACTTTCCAGAACAAGAAGCTGGATACCCACCAAAGACTAGGCGTAATGGATAACCATTTAAATGAGGAAGGTCTTCGCCATTCATTGCCCAAGCAATTAAACTTTCGGATTCCAATGCTTTTTTAATAGGTACACCTCTAGAAATAGGCTGTTTATTTAAGTCGCCTGATAGATGGCTGTCCTTGCCATAATACCCAATATATACGGCATCAGATTTAAGCCCTACCTCCGCTAAGACATCTTTTAATCTGATTCCTGTCCAAGCGGCGCAAGCAACCGCACCATAAGACCACTGATTACCTTTTGCAGGTGGATTAAATTCTTTTCGGCCATTTCCTCCACATTCTAAAGTTAGCTGATAGGTATATTGTTTAAATTTACTTTTCAACTCTTTTAAGGTATAGGTCTTGGACTTGATAGCTGATTCGCCTTCTATCGTCAGTGTCCATGTATCCGTATCAATCGCATCCATTGATGGAGGGATGCCATTATTCCGCACAAAGAAACGGTCACCAGAAGTTAAGGCTTCGTCGAGCAAATGAGGTGGAGCTTCTGCATTGATAGGCCGGTCGTTTAATACCGTCATTTCTGGATGCTTGCCTAGTAATGTAAAGGCTGTTCTATCTATAGAGGGAGTGAGTATATTTGAAGACAATTTGTCTGCTGCGAATAGATCTAAGCCTACTAATAAAGATAGGGTAGTGATTCCACCGTTTTTTAGAAATTTTCGGCGACTGTTTGTTATA
>CALJIY010000086.1 GCA_937973945.1 uncultured Saprospiraceae bacterium
CGGTTCAAAAAGAGATGGAGAGTGATACCAAAAATGCAGAAGAGCAAATGATTTACGATGATAAAATGGGGCATTTAAGAATGGCAATTCAACAACTAAATGAAGTCGATCGGACGATTGCCTTATTATTATTGGAGTCTGTTTCTTATAAGGAAATAGCAGCAATTACTGGATTGACCACTAGTAATGTAGGCGTTAAAATTACTAGAATAAAAAAACGGATTAAGGAAATTTTGGAAGGAGTTTGAGTGTGAGTTTTTTTTAAAAGGATTTTTCAGTATTAAAAACATGTCAAATGGATCTATTCGAACAATATCAAAAAGATTGGAAACAAGGTAAAGCTAACCAGGATTCTAATCCATTATCAAATCTTAAAAACAAAGAAATTATGGATCAATTAATTCGATATGAGCAGGAGGAGCATAAGCAAATTAAGAAAGGTGCTGCTGGTGGAGCGGTAGGAATACTTATAGGATTGGGAGGGGCATTTACAGGACTTGTTTTAAGTGGTACCCCTATTACGACATACACAGTATTAGGAGTAGTCCTGATGATTTTTGGGCTCGTGTTCGCCGTTTATAATATGTTGCAAAAAGAGCCTTTACAGGCTTCTAATCAAAATACTAAGCTGTATTTAAATCAAGCTAAAGAAATATTGATTGCTCGAAGACTTAAAATTAAAAAGTACTATACCTTATATATTATAATCTTAATGATTGGTATGGGGATGGTTACTTCCATGCTACCTTATTTTGTAGTCGGGGCAATTTTTATAGCAGCTGTGATGTACTATTATTGGGATGTAAGAGATGATATAACGCTGAAATTGCAATTGGACTTATTGGATGAGAAAATTGCAAATTTGAAGTAATATTTAGATAGGGGGCTTCACAATGCAGGATACTATTGAAGGAAAATAACCTCGATGCCATACGATAGTCATAAGGCATCGAGGTTATAAAAAAATCAACCTAATAAGTCGAAAATTGTATTATGGCTTATAACTAATTCGATCACGAATCGTCCCATCCTTCCGATGAATAACCACAGAGGAGCCATAGTTATAAGCAATATCCTTAGCTCGCTCAATTGCTTCTGATTGTAAGTCAAATATAGCAGTATACTTTTCGTTGCCTTCCCCTTTGACCGCCCAGCCATCAGGGTGCGGAACGACATGTTGGATCATTGTGGGTGGAGTAGTCCTTATTCCATAATTTTTAAGGACAACTTTTAGTACCTTTTTTAAAAGGTTCATCCAAAAATTAGAATTGCTAGCCATGAAGTAGTTTTGTTTATTGTCAAGAGTATTCAAAACTCAAAGATAAAATATTTACTAATTCTTCGCATCCATCCCCGTCATTTCCCATTTCCCTAAAGAGATCGGAATATTACCAATCGTATTCAAGGTATCAAAAAAATCTTTTAGTTGAAAAGATTTTCCTTGAATTTCTTGTTGCCTAGCATATTCTGCCATCGCATCTTCTACTAAATATTTCCCAGTAATATAACTTGTACCATAGCCTGGTTGTCGCAAATATAAATGTTGTTCAAAAATCAAGAGTTCTTTTTCTGTTTTCATCCATCCTCTTGGCGTGTATTCTGAATGGATACCGCCTGCTTCTTCCATCGTCATTTCATTAGCGTGGGCATAGAGTGAACCCAATCCTCTGGCAGCCCGCTGTGCAATCATGATATACACAATTTCCTTCACTCTAGGATTATCATCATATAAACCTGCTTGCATAAACATTTCCTCTACCGCAGTTGCCATCCCTTCATTTCTTGAATCAAAGATATTATACAATAATGGCTCTCTACGAATTTCACTTTTATGTGGATTGTTATCCATTCTAGCTAACTCAAACCAGTGGTAAAAATGAGAATAGAGTGGTCGTGGATCATAATGTGCCGTTATCCAAAAGAAATTACGAGTTTCTTTTGGGACAAAACTACCTAGGTGTTCTCTTAACGCTGGATCAAAATAGTCTTTGACGGTGACTATATCTTCTTCTTCTAAAAAACGCATTAAGCTTTGTGCTGATTGCTCCGCTAGCTCGGCATAAGCTTCGGGTGAGTCCGCATCTAATAGTTGAGGTAATTTTCTATTCCGATGTTCTTCTAATTTTAAAGACGACCAAGCGCGTGCCAGTTCTCGTTTTAAAATCATTACTTCGTCTTCCCAAGTCAATGGGACTAAATGTACATTTTGTAAATACCAAGTATAGTTGTCTTTTCCTATACCCGATGGCCCAGTCTTCGTGGCGCTCTCTTTTTCTAGCCAAACTACCAAATCATCTGTTGCACTAACAGCATTTTGAATGGCTTCCACTAATTGTTTATCCTCTGAAACTCCTGGTTTGTCCAATATTGTTTTAAGATTCTTACTCTGAGATCGAATATCTCGAATACCTGTTATCCAGAGATCTTTGGCATTCCCCACCAAATTCTTTTTTGCCTGAGCATTCAGAGGTGGGATAATTTGTAAATCTTTTATAAGCCGAGTTCGCTCCGATGTGTTCAATGGAAATTCGTAGGTCCAAATTTCTGTTGTACCATGATTGGTTGGGCCTTCATGCGCAGGCACATCACTTCTATATGTCCAAAGGGCTTTATAAAAAGCAGGGTCTCTTACCCAAGGTTTTAAAATACGATGGTTAAAGTCATACCCATTCATTTCTGCCCATACAATGTGCCAATCTACTCGCTGCGCTACCGACCAGCCTGTGGTATCTATAGCTAGTAAGTTTTGTTGGAGTTGTTGAAAAGTAGGCCAACGTTTTTGAAAGCTTGCTGCTGTATAATCTGGGGCACCTTCTAACATCGGTGG
>CALJIY010000087.1 GCA_937973945.1 uncultured Saprospiraceae bacterium
GAAGAACGAAAAAAGGCACTCTACATCGGTAATCAATTGTTGTTGTCGAATAAAGGGCTGAAACCTTCTTCTAATCTAAAAGCTAAGTTCACTTTTCGAGTACCTCGTAATTGTCCAATTATTATTACTAATTCCTTTGGCACCATCGAGGTAGAAGGATTAGATCAATCTTTACAAATCACTAGTCGGTTTTCTAAATTAATTATTAGTGAGGTGTCTGGAAAAGCCCAATTTAATACAAGTTTCGGATCTATTTATGGTCAAAATTTAACTGGCCAGGTAGTTGTCGTTGGGGATCGAACGGAAGTTTCTTTGAACGCATTAGAAGGGGTGTATAACCTGGAGTCAAAATATGGACAAATTACGCTTTCAGAAGATGAAACAAAAAAGTATGAATTAAGAATCAAAGGCAATAAGACGGATGTGATTTTTTTAGAAGATAATTTATTAGCACATGACTTCGATTTGATGACTGCTTATGGAAAGATCAATATCCCGAATCAGCAAGAATTTTATTATGTCTCTGATACGGATATTTTAAAGCATGTGAAACATTATGTGCCAAGGCCACAATCTGTGATTGTCATTGACCTGTCGTATGGAAATATTTCTGTTAAATAATTCCTATGTCTGTAAGCTAAAAAAAATCTAATGAAGTACAGCTATCTTTTATTCCTTTTATTATGTTGTTTTACTATTCAAGCCCAGTCAAATGCTGATCAGTCTTATACGATTGATCTGAAGCAAGAACAACACCAAAAGCTAGTAGATGCCAGATATTGTTTTTTTAAAACGCAAGAAGATGTTAGTCGTTTGTGGAAATTTAATGTAATTGATTTGCTGAATACCTCTTATAATTTTTCAGACCCAATCAGGCAAGTAGAGAATGGAATAGGATTAAGTTTTGAGCAGAAAATAAGTACAGGCTGGTCTGTTAATACCTCATTAGCAGGAGGTTTGATAAAAACAGATTCTGATGATTCGAATACAGAATTTTCTAATTTTTTGGATTTAGATGATACTTCTTATAGGTATGAATTGTCAATAGAGCCAAGATGGTATTTTCAGAAAAAGCGACAAATAAAAAAAGGTTATAGTGGAGATAATTTGTCTGGCGGATATTTAAGCCTGCTAATAGGTGTAGATAAAGAACGATCCACTTATAAGTATCAATATATTGATTTTATAGAAGCCCCTTATCCCAACCCATTTATACTTCCTGCTCAAAATAAGATTACAAGTGTTAAATCGGATTATGTTAATTCTAGTAATTTATTTTTGATAAACTTTGGTTGGCAGTACCAGTTTTCAAAAAATGGTTTTTTCAATATGAAATGGAGCGGCGGGGCAAAAAAGAACGTAATTAAAAATTTATATTATGAAATCGATGGAGAAATATATCCAAGAGATAATATAGTTGACTGGACACCAAGCTTCAGATACGACGTGGAAATAGGGTTTGCTATCGATAATCATGTAGCAAAAAAGATTCCGAAAGATTGTACGATTTTTGAATACCACATTCCTCAAAATCGTTTATTTAAAATGACACTTAGCAATCCCTTTCGATTCTTTACTAGAGAATATTTTGTAGGAGAGACAACTATTGGTGTTGAGCAAAAAATTAGACAAAGCCCTTTTTCTCTTAATCTTAGTATGGTTAGTGCAGTCTCTATTTTATTGGAAGACAGGACTACCAATACCAGAGTAGATTGGGAAGTAGAACCTCGATATTATTATGATTTAAAAAAACGAATGGCGCAAGGAAAAACGGGTAATAGTTTTTCTGCTAACTATATTGGACTACGTTCTAAATTTAGGTTTGACAATCGTAAATCTTTTGGAATTGCACCTGTATTGGGGCTACAACGGCAGTTTTTTAAGCATATTCTATTTGACTATAAATTAGGTCCGGAATGGCGAGTAGAGCATAATAGCAAGGATAAGGATATTTTGTTTTTTTCTGAGTTAAAAATTGGAGTGGCTTTTTAATAAAAATATTAAACCATAGTTATTTTACATACATTTGTAGTATCAGGATTTTTACTAAAAGCACAACCCGACACCATGAAAAATCACCTAATTTTATTATTACTTACCTGTATAGTATTTCTGTTTGCTTGCAAGGACGAGACCATCGTCAATCCAACTACAGGATCACCTACAACAGAGAATCCTTCTGACGGGCCCTTCGCTGTAGATATAGGAAGCAGTAGCATCCCGTACATTGTCATAGATACAAAAGGCGTTGACATTGAGAACGAACCAAAAGTACCTGCCGATATGACAATATTTGTAGATCAAGTGGAAGTACAACAAGCACAAATAGGCATAGAATATAGAGGATCAACCTCTTTTCGATTATCGAATAAAAAATCATTTGGTATAGAAACCTGGGATGAAGCGCGGAATGATGTAGCAACTTCCTTTTTTGGATTCCCTGATGAAGAAGACTGGGTTTTAATTGGTCATGTTGTTAATCAAAGTAGAAATTTTCTTTATGATCCGACTTTGATGCATCACCATTTCGGTTATGAATTATTTCGAAAAATGGGCCGTTATGCTAGTCGATCTAAATATGTGGAAGTAGAAATCAATGGAGAATACCAAGGGATTTATATGTTTATGGAGAAATTGAAGAGGGATAAAGAAAGAATAGACATCAAAAAGTTAGAAAGCACAGACACAGATTCGGCTAGTATTACGGGTGGATATATTCTTAAAATTGATAAAACAGCGGGTGGCGATATAAATATCAATCAACCGCTTTCTTATTTTGAATCTAATTGGGAAGATGACGCGCGTTACAACTCTAATATTAGTTTTAGATCGAACTATGACATTAATGGGAGTAAAATAAATTTTAGTCCTTATCAACCACCTTATCATAATCAACAATATTTAGAGACTTACTTTTTATTTGAATATCCTAAAGTAGAAAGCATTACAGCTGTCCAAAGAAATTATATTCAAACCTACATTAATGATTTTGAGACAGCCTTGTTGACAGATGATTTTTCTACGACGAATAGAACATATACCGACTATATAGATTTAGCTAGTTTTGTAGACTTTTTTATTATCAATGAAGTTTGTCGGAACGTGGATGGTTATCGACTAAGTACTTATCTGCATAAAGATAGAGGTGGTAAATTAAACATGGGCCCTATATGGGACCTCAATCTTGGGTATGCTACTGGGGACAGGGTGCCTTTCGATGCTTGGGTAATCGACTATAATAACTTCGTTGAGCGAGATCCTTGGATGGTCCCTTTTTGGTGGCCAAGATTAATGGAAGACCCTATGTTTAAGACTGCTTTAAAAACGAGATGGTTGGAATTGCGCGCAGGAGCATTGCAGACTTCTGCCTTATTAGCTATGGTAGATGAAGTGGCTAGTAATTTGCAAAGCAATGGCGCCATAGCAAGAAATGAGGCTGTGTGGGGTCCGCTAAACTATACGCAGAGTGTTGGGAATCTGAAGTCGTATTTGGAAACCCGTACGGCTTGGATGGATGGAGAAATTGGAGGCTTTTAAGTATACTAAACCTTCAAGGTTTAGTATACTTATTCGCAATTTGTTCGGAACGAAGCTACTACATATTCCCTTTATATTTTTCCTTCAATGGCTTCAATAAATACTCTAGCCCATTCAATTTAATTTCGAAGAGTGTTCCTAATTGCATGCCTAGTTTACCCGGTGGAAAACCTTTTCTTTTGAACCACTCTAAATACTCTATAGGAATATCGCATAACAACCTTCCTTTATGTTTTCCAAAAGGCATTCTTACTGTTACTAAATCTGTCAGTATTTTTGTATCCATATTATTTTAACTTGAGTGGTCTAAGCTACATCTAAATTATCAAGCACCCACGGCTTGTTTTGTTGATAATAGATACCTCCATTCTTTACAACCAATGGAGAGTCGATATTATTCGTATATAACTGCCCTGTTCCTAATCCTTGAGGCATCGTGTTATTTAAAGTTGCTGTCCACTGAGCAATGGCATTCAATCCAATATTGGATTCTAGTGCAGAGGTAATCCACCAATCTATGGAGTAAGTCTTACATAATTCTATCCATTCTGTTGTCCCCTTATATCCTCCAATAAAACTAGGCTTAAAGATAAGGTATTGTGGTTGAATAGTGTCCAACATTTTTTTCTTTTCGGCCAGATCGTAGATACCTATTAATTCCTCATCTAGTGCAATGGGTAGTGGCGTAGTAGCGCATAAGGCTGCCATCTCGTCCCATTGATGTTGGCGAATAGGTTGCTCTATGGAATGTAACTCAAATGCTGCTAATTGCTTCAGTTTTTCTAATGCATTACTTGGAGCAAACGCTCCGTTTGCATCTACCCTTAATTCTATATCCTTTACAGAAAATTGTTGTCGAATGAATTTCAATAAACTCAATTCTTCTGCAAAATCAATAGCTCCGATTTTCAGTTTAATACAGTTAAATCCTTCTTGCAGTTTTGCTTTAATTTGGTCAAACATAAATTGCTTTTCCCCCATCCATATCAATCCGTTGATGGATATGGGTTGCCCTGAATCTGTAAAGGGAGAAGTAAACAATTTCCTTTTTCCTTTCGTCTCTAAATCTCTTAAAGCTATTTCTAAACCGAAATGAATAGAAGGCCATTCGAATAAACCTTCTGATAACCAATAAGTATGTTCGGCAATGCGCTGGCAAACTTCTGCTACTTTTTCCTCATAATTCGGACGATCATCTATACTTAAGCCTTTTAGTAATCCACATTCGCCTATCCCCATGACATGAGGTTGCTCTGTGTCTTGCAAAATGATAAACCAAGAGTCTTTGGTTCTTAAAATTCCTCTGGATGTACCGCTTGGTTGCTTGAATTGGAGTGTATGTTTTTTGAAGAAGGCTTTAAGCATATACTTGTTGATTAAATAAGTTGTTTCAGATCTTTCTTATTAGCATAAATACAAAAAAGGCGATTGGGTTTAACCAATCGCCTTTTTTGTAACTATTCCTTTTAGAATTTCTAATTAATGAAAAGAAGCTTTTATACCAAAAGAAACAGATAAGGAATTGATTCTGTCTTTTGTAGGACCTATACGAGATTGAGAAATATAGTAGTGGAAATCAGGTTGCATAAAGACACTCCATTTTGGAGACATATAATATTCTGCACCTGCGCCTAAGTTAACCGTAAAGAATCGATTTTCTTTGAAGGAGTCCCCTCCTAAGATTCCTTTATTAAATCTAATTTTACTTAATCTGGAACTACCAGCGATTTCATTAAATTGTTTGGTAGTAGGCTGGCGGGTATCCGTTATATCATACTGCGCTCTTAGAATAACATTCATAGCAATTCCATTTTGCGCATATAAATGCCATTTCCCTTTCCCTAAGACGGCGTAGTTATATCTTAAATTTAAAGGTATTTGTAAGGTCTGCAAATTAATACCTGTAAACTGCTTTAAATTAATGCCTCCGCCATAGCTACTATAGGCATCATCAATATTAGGAGCATAGGTTTTTGCAGAATAAGTCAAACCTGTTTCTATTTCATATCGGTTATATTTGAAACCTAAACTAAAACCACTGCCATATCCAACTCCTTTCTGAGTCAATACACTGGTCGATAAAAATTGATCCGCAGAACGCACAGCACTTGTTCCTCCAATATGAGAAACCATTCCAAATCTAAAACGAGAATACATTTTATAGCGCGTACAGTTTTCACAGTCTAAAGGTAAAATGTTTGTCGTTGCCAAGCTAGCTGGTTCCAAGGAAGGAAGTGATTCTAAAAAGATAGAATTCGCTAAACCTGCCAGACCTAAATGACGAGTCATTTCTGGTACCGTGATGGTCAATCCTGTTTTACCATCAATACCAAAGGTGAGGGCCTCTTTATTATAATCTACAGCGACACCACTAATATCTACCGTAGTCAAGGCTGGAGAGTAATATAATCGGTTATCTACAATTTTTTCAACCGTATGATCTTTAGCATCTTCTGTGTCTTTTACAACTTGTCCAATTGTTGTGACAGCTTGGTCTTTTTCAACTATTAAAGTTGCGTTGGCCTGTGGAGCTTCAACAGGAACAATCTCTTTTACGGGTATCTCTTGTATAATCTCTTTTGCTGGAAAAGAGGTGACTTGAGGAAAATCTGGAAAAAATTGATAGAAGTTTAAAAACAATAAAGCGATTAATATGACTTCAGCAGATTTATTTTTAATTAAGCTTTCTTTTACTGCTTTTTCTTGTCTTAATCGGGCAGCCAATATCTCCCAATGGCTTGGCTGATATGTAGGATTAATAAAATTAATTTTTGTCTTTACCTCTGTATCGAAGTTTTTACCTTGTATATCTACTTGATCCAATGCAGCAGCCATACGCTGCCAATTAGGTAAGGCAGCATCCGTATCTATATTTTCTAATTTTCCGCTAATCAAAGAATCAAAAGCAGTCGTATCTTCCATTGCGGAAATACCATCCAGCTGTTGCTCCATCTGATCCCAATGACTTGCATCAAAAGGAATCTCCAGATTTTCTAGTGATTGTTTAATATGTTTATCAAACTGGTTCTGTTCCATGTTCTTCTTATATTCTTTCTACTACTTAT
>CALJIY010000088.1 GCA_937973945.1 uncultured Saprospiraceae bacterium
TCGAAATCTGCATAGGCATGTAGATTAAATAAATGGTCCATTAAGTTGTGTCCCAACTCTCCACTTCCATTCGCAAAACCATTTGGAAAACGGTCACTTTTAGATTGTAGCATGATCTGGGTAGAACCCAAAGTAGAAGCACATAAAAAAATAATCTTGGCTTTATATTCTATGCTTTCTCCTGTTTTCGTATCCAATACCCTAACGCCAGTTGCCTTACTACTATCTTTATCAAACAAAAGAGATTCCACCACAGAATCAGGACGTAAGGTCATATTTCCTGTTGCTGCTGCTGCAGGTAGAGTCGAACTCTGCGCACTAAAATAAGCCCCATAAGGACAACCTCGATAGCATAAATTTCGATGTTGGCAGGCAGAGCGACCATTAAGAGGCTGCGTTAAATTGGCCACTCGCCCGATAGTCATTCTACGTTTAGCCCATTTGGATTCAATACTTTTTTTGAGCTTTTTTTCTACACAAAACATATCCATTGGCGGCTGAAATTCACTATCGGGTAGTTGGGGTAAGTTTTCAGCTTGCCCAGAGATGCCAATATATTTTTCCACATAACTATACCAAGGAGCAATATCCTTATAGCGGATAGGCCAATCTATAGCGATTCCCTCTTTAGCATTGGCTTCAAAATCCAAATCACTCCAGCGATAGCTTTGTCTGCCCCACATGAGGGATCGGCCACCCACATGATTTCCTCGAAGCCAGATGAAGGGTTGGTCTTTAGGCGTCGTATAGGGATGCTCTTTGTCATTGATCCAAAGATGTTTGGTCCCTTCATTGAAAGCATAAACAGTCGATTGAATAGGATAATTTTCTTTATCTTCAACAGTTGGTTGATTGCGATGCGGTAGATTCCAAATTGGGGTATTGGCAGTTGGATAATCTTTAACGTGCTCCAATGTACGCCCTCTTTCTAGCACTAAAGTTTTTAGCCCTTTTTCGCATAATTCTTTGGCGGCCCATCCCCCTGTGATTCCTGAGCCTACTACTATTGCATCGAATGTATTATTTTTTTGCATGATATTTTTTTGTATTTTCTTATCAGACGACGTTAGTCCTCCAACGAGAAAATGCTTCCAGTCGGATGACTAACGTCGTCCGATTGAAAGCACTCTGACAATGAAATGGTCTGACAGCAAAGCGATCTGACCTCTGACTTCTTTTTAAGCACTCCTCCCCTCAATACCCACTTGAATCTTCTGAGGGGTATCCACACAACCTTCAAAGTTTTGTGGGATCGGATTAAAATTCATCAATTCCGTAATGGCATATTCTGAGGTGAAATAACCCACAATGACCAATTCTTTTATTTTAGTAATAAAGGCTTTTTCTCCGGTCTGTTCTTGATTAGCTAATGCGTTTTGCTCCAATTCTATCAAGAAATTTTGACGCTTTTCAGGCGTGGCATTGACAAATGTTTTACCAATACTAGATTGACAAATTTCTTCAAATTTGTCTATTTCTTTTGTAAACTGTACCTGCTCCTCACGAGTATGGCAATCTTTAAGCATCAGATCTACGAATTCCGTTAAGTGTAAACTTTTGGCACCTAGTGTATCGGATTCTGGCAAGATGGTTTCTGCTATTTCACTAATGGTTGCCGCTTGCTCTTTTGTCAGAAATTGAGGTGCCCAATCGGGTTCCCCTGTTGGCTGACAACCGCTCATGACGCCTGCAATAACAGATGCAGAGATGGTACCTCCGAGGAGATAGGCAGTTTGTTGAATGGCTTTTCTTCTATTCATTGAATGTTAATTTTTATAATCGTTTGTGCTGTCTTTCTCTAATTTGGCCGAGGTACTATTCCTGTCCGTTTCCCCCAAACCAACCACATATCCGCCATTTTTTGCACTATTTCTGGATGTTCTACTGCCACATCATTCATTTCTGTTCGATCTTTTTCCATATCAAACAATTCCCAATTTTCTACAGCTAACTCGTCTATTTTATCCCAAACAAAAGAATGCTTTTTACTGGCTTTAGAAATCAATTTCCATTTGCCCATGCGGACTGCTCGATTGCCTTCGTGTTCCCAATAGAGTGCCTCCCTTTCTAAGTCTTGATTGGCAAAAGCTGGGACTAAACTTTTCCCTTCCATCGGCTGAACGGTATGATTATTATAAGTGCTTGGATATTCACCACCGCTTATATCAACACAAGTAGCCATGATGTCAATTAAATGTGTTGGTGCGGTTCTGAATGTACCACCGTCTTTAATTTTAGCTGGCCAATGTACAATTAATGGACTAGAAATGCCACCTTCATGAACCCAATGTTTGTATTCTCTGAAAGGTGTATTACTAACATTCGCCCAATTTAAACCATAAGCAGTATAGCTTTCTGGTGGACCAGGCCAAGCGTCTTTCATGAGTTTTACGGGTTTTCCATCCCGTGTTATAAAGGGAATCATTTCTGTTTGTAGTTCCCCTTCTTCCATGAGTACTAGATCTTTTTCTTCTGGTCTATTTTTTATCCAATCTAATTCTTCTGCACAAGCACCATTATCTTGTAAATATATAATTAAGGTATTCTCTAAATCTCCTTTGGCTGCCAAGGCGTCTACGACTTGCCCAATACCTTTATCCATTAAGGTGGTCATGGCGGCATAGGTTTCCATATTGGCTATTTCCCATTCTTTATCTGGAATAGTATCTGACCAAGGCTCCACAAAAGAATCTCTCGGCGTCATTTCCCATTCTGGTTTGACTAAACCTAATTGCTTTAGTTTTTCATATCG
>CALJIY010000089.1 GCA_937973945.1 uncultured Saprospiraceae bacterium
TGAACTTGATACTTGAGTTTGAACTTAAAAAGTATTCCCCTACCTCAGCACCTCGCCCCAGTCAACATCTTTATACGCATCAAACAAAAGAATACCAATGACACTAAATATCAAACTAATCAAGATGGCACTCACCACAATAATTGACCGCTTAGGTCGAGACTTCATAACAGGGACCGTGCCTGCTTCAATTAAATTAATACCTGATATTGGAGAATTGACTGTTGTTTCTAATTGGCTTAACTGCACTTTTTGAAAACCTAGTCGATTCCCTAATTCCTTTTCTTCTCGCTCTAAAACAGTCACTTTAGAAACACCCTTATTGAATAATTGCATTTTTTCTTGCAAGCTCTTCAACTCATTTTTATAGCCTTGTGCCATCGCTTTCATCAAAGCAATCGTATCTCTACTAATAGTTGGATTTTTTTCTAAGGTCGCCAGCCTTGCCGATTCTCTTGCCAATTTTGATTCTGTAGATAAGATTTGTTCTGCAAATTTTTCTCCTTGGGCTTCCGTACTATATACCCCATAGGTATTTCTATAGTGTATTAAAGTATCGTTGATCTGGGCTATATTGTTTTCTTTTTCTTCAATATTTTTTTGTAGGGATTGTTGTAATTTTTCTAGTTGATCTCTTACTACTTTAATATATAATTCATCTATTTTGGCCCTAGCTTCATTTACGATATTCGCTGCTTGTTCCTTGTCAGTATCTTCCATAGACAATTCAATGGCATCTCGTTTGGTCTTCATCACCTTATAGTATTTAAAGAACTTTTCTTTTACTTTAAAAGGTGCTTTTTCGTTTGTTGTATCAATATCGTAATGCGTATACAAATCGAATTTTTGAATAAGATAATCTGCCACATCGTTAGATTCTGCTATCGTCAATAATCGATCATTATCATGGTCATTTCCATAAAAGTCTGTATCGGTCGTAGAGGTTCCAAAGATTTGTCCTGGCTTTGCCTGATCCATACTAGCTGCATAAAAGATGCTAGTGGATTGATAGTAATTTGGAAGGAGTAAGGAGAGGAGGGCACTTAATAAACCTACGCCCAAACAGAGGTATATAATTGGTTTTTTCCACTGAAAAAGCACCTTAATAATATCTAACAAGTTTTCTCTTTGTTCCATTCTTGAGAATTGAGTTTGAGCGTTCGCTCTAGAGCGACTTGATTGAACACGGAGGCACAGAGGCACAGAGTTCTATTTATTTTTAATAAACACGAAAATACGACCCACACTAGTATAAAAGAAAAAAAGGGCTGAAAATTGTAATTTTCAGCCCTTTTAATTAGCCTTTATTGGCAAATACGATAAATCGATTCGCCGCTAATCTACTTATATAATTTCTATAGATCTATCGAGCAAAAGCAACTGCTCGCTTTTCTCGAATCACGGTTACTTTTACTTGACCAGGATACTGCATTTCATCTTGGATTTTCTGAGAAATCTGGAAAGATAAATCATCTGCATATTGATCTGTTACTTTATCACTTTCTACGATGACTCTTAGCTCTCTACCCGCTTGCATCGCAAAAGCTTTTTGTACACCATCATAGCCCATTGCTAATTCCTCTAATTCCCCGATACGCTTCAAGTAACTTTCTAGAATTTCTCTTCTTGCCCCTGGTCTTGCACCAGAAATAGCATCACAAGCTTGAACAATTGGGGAAACAATATTATTCATTTCCACCTCATCGTGATGGGCTCCAACTGCATTACAAACTACTGGAATTTCTTTATGCTTTTCACATATCTTCATTCCTAAGATTGCGTGAGATAATTCAGATTCTTCTTCTGATACTTTTCCTATATCATGTAAGAGCCCAGCTCGTTTAGCTTGTTTTACATGTTTAGGACTCAAGCCTAATTCCGCAGCCATTGCCGCACATAAATTAGCGGTTTCAATAGAGTGCTTTAATAAATTTTGACCATAAGAAGAACGATACCTCATTCTACCGACCATCTTCACTAGGTAAGGAGCTAAACCATGAATATCTAATTCAATAACGGTTCTTTCACCAATCTCTATAATTTGCTCTTCTAATTGTTTCTTCGTCTTTTCAACTACTTCTTCAATTCTTGCCGGGTGGATTCTACCATCTGCGACCAATCGCTTTAAAGACAATCGACAAACCTCTCTTCGGATAGGATCAAAACTAGAAATCACAATTGCTTCAGGCGTATCATCTACAACAATCTCTGCACCTGTTGCAGCTTCTAAGGCACGAATATTTCTACCTTCTCTACCAATGATTTGTCCTTTCAAATCATCCGATTCTAGATTAAATACAGATACCGTATTTTCAATAGTATATTCTGCACACATTCTTTGAATCGTCTGAATCACTATTTTCTTTGCCTCTTTATTCGCATTCGCTTTCGCCATCATGACCGTATCTTTCACTAAGGCCATGGCATCCGTTTCTGCCTTTGCTTTCACCGCTTCAAGCAATTGATCTTTTGCTTCTGCTTGGCTTAATTTAGCAATATTCTCGAGCGCCTTGATTCTCTCTTCATTAGCAGCATCCAGTTCCTCCTTCTTCTTAGCAACAATTTTTATTTGTTTATCTAAGTTGGTTCGGACTGTCTTTATCTCTGCTTCTTGGTGTTCGATTTCTTGCTTACGCTGAGCAAAAGCATCTAATTTCTCTTTCAATTTGGCTTCTTGCGACTCAATATCTTTTTTAAGATTCTTAGAATCCATCTCCATTTCTTTCATGGAGATTTTATGTTGAGACTTTTCTTTCTCAAACTCACTTTTCAACTTCGCAAAACGATCCTTCGCCTCTTGAATCTTCTTTTGTTTGATCTTCTCGTTTTTCGATTCTGCTCTACTGACTAATTTTTCTGATTTGAATTTTGCCTCATCTTCTGTTCGTTGAGCAGTTAATCGAGCTTCCTTAATAATTAAGTCCGCCTTTTGATTCATCTCCTCAATCTTGCCTTGATTGGCTTTATTGGCAAAGGATTTTAGCAAAAAAAATCCAGCAGCCAAACCTGCTACTAAGCCACCTATTAAAGTTGCTATTAATTCCATAATTTGATACTAAGTGTATATCTACTAAAAGGGTAGCTAATGAATAATTATCTTCACTAGTGACGATGAAATGTTCTTTTAGTAAATACTATATTAAAAAAATGAAAAGAGCAAGGAAACATTCCTTACTAATAGAGTTTGATAAAATAGCTGTATAAACTCGTGTACAAAGACATTAGTCTGCTATTGTTTTGCTATCCAAAATAGACTCTAAAAGTTCATCCACTTCTTGGATGGAGTTGGTGAGTTGTGTGATGGGGATATTGGAAGTCTTATTAGACTGTGCTTTATGTAAATCCATCGCATAAGTGAGAAGCGTCATAGCCAACAAATCTTGCTTATCTTTCTTATAAGTTTGTTGGAATTGAATGATTCTATCATTAAGCGCTTTTACCAGACGACGTACGACAGGTTCTTCTTTCGCATGTATTTTCAATGGATACGGACGTCCAGCTATTAATACTGTTATCCGAATCATCTCGTCTTGCACTTCCATATTTATCTTGAACGATGACTTATGTTATTTGCACCCTCTCAATGTCCTTCATCTTTACTCAATTCGCTCTTGCTCTTGCGTTAATTAAACGCTTGATCGTCTAATTTTTCTTTATAATTGGTCAACTGAGCTTTTAAATACCTAATTTCAGCCGCATTTTGATGCAAGGTACTTCTTAATTTTTGATTTTCCTTAGATAGCACCTCGTTTTCTGAACGCATAAGCTGTAGATTAGATGCCAGTATTTTAATCTTTTCTTTAATTTCTGCTATTTTTTGATATAGATGGTCCATATTTGACTTTATATAGAAGTCAGAAGTCAGACCGTTCTGGTTAGCTTACGCTAACGGAACTGTCAGAAGTCAGATGCATGATGTTGACCACGGGATTGCTGAAAGTGACGTAGTCAACATCATAAGTCTGACAGCGTAGCGATCTGACAGTTCCGAACTATTTCGGGACGGTCTGACAGTGTAACGGTCTGACAGCGCAGCGGTCTGACTTCTGACCTTTCCTCTTAACGTCTAATCTGCGCCCCTAATTGTTGTTCAAAGGTTTGAATTAGTTTATTCATGTCCTTCTCTACCTCTTTATCTTTCAAGGTCTTTGTTTTATCTTCAAAATGGAAACTAACCGCATAAGATTTCTTATCCGCTCCCAGTTGTTCCTCATTTTGATAAACGTCAAAGAGTTTGATGTCTTCTAAATTCTTTTTAACCGTCTTTCTAGCCGTTCGCACCACGTCTCCAAAAGTCACGGACTTATTTAATACTAGCGCTAAATCCCTTCTTACCGTTGGGAATTTATTGAGCGCCTCCATTTTTATTTTGTGCTTTTTGGAGGTTTTGACCAAAGTATCAAAATTAATATCCGCATAATAGACTGGATTTTTGATACTCATGCCTTTGGAAATAGACGATTGTACCTTTCCAAAAGTTGCCAACTGCTGTTGTCCCCTGAAGTATTTATACCCTACAGAGAAGATATCGTCTTTTAGCACTTCTTCTTGAAATTTCACTAATCCTAAACGATGCAATACCTTATTGACTATTGCTTTTAAAGTAAAAAAGTCAACAGTACCTTTATTAGAACTTTGCCAATTTTCTTCCTCTTGTTGACCTGTGAGGAATATGCTTAAGTGTTGTTTTTCTTGATGGCCGCCCTCTTCTTTCGTTTTATACGTTCTACCAAATTCAAAGAATCGTAAATTAGGGTTCTGCCGATTTTGATTATGAACAATTGCTTCCAAACCACTAAACAACATCGTTGGTCGCATAATATCCAAATGGATATTAGAGGTATTGTTGATAAAAACTAAGTCTTTAGTCGGTATCGGTAATAAGGTTTCGTGGTACTTAGATTGTGTCAAAGACACCGCCATCATCTCATTAAAACCCGTAGCAGCTAAGAAATCACTCAATACATTACGCAACTCCTGCGGATTAGGCCGCTGAATGGCAACAACCGAATTCTTTACCTGTGTTGGAATAGGTACTTTATTAAAACCAAAAATTCTTAAAATCTCCTCGATAACATCCGATTCTCTGGTAACATCCGCTTTATTCGTTGGCACTGCCACTCTAAAAAAGTCATTCGACGATTCTACAATTCTCATTTCCATTGCTTCTAGAATCTCGTGTACTTTGTCTTTAGGTATATCGACACCTATTAAGCGATTGACATTGCTATAAGCAACTGTAATTTCTAATGGAGCTATTTTATTCGGATAAATATCTACGATGTCAGAAGCAATTTCTCCACCTGCTAACTCTTTTATTAACAAAGCCGCCCGTTTCAAGGCAAAAACAGTAATGTTAGGATCACTTCCTTTTTCAAAAACTTTTGCCGCATCTGTCCGCAAATCGTGAGAGAAACTAGTTCTTCTGGTCGTTTTTGCATTAAAATGGGCCGCTTCTAGGAAAATGTTCTTCGTGCTATCTGTTACCCCTGATGTCAAACCTCCGAATACTCCTGCAATACACATGCCATTGGAATCGCCATCACAAATCATTAAATCCGTATCTTTTAAGGACCGTTCTGTTTCATCCAATGTAGTAAACTTCGAACCTGTTGGTAGGTTTTTAACAATCACTTTACCACCTGTTATTTTGTCCGCATCAAAAGCATGTAAAGGTTGTCCTAACTCATGCAAAACAAAATTGGTAATATCGACTACATTGCTAATTGGTCGAACACCAATAGCTGTTAATCGTTTCTTTAACCAATCAGGCGATTCTCTAATTGTTACATTTTTAATAGATACCCCTGAATACCGTGGACAGGCAGTTGTGTTTTCAACGACTACTTCAATGGGTAGCTCATGATTATCTACTTTAAAGTCAGCTACCGAAGGCATTTTTACCTCGCCCGTGTGCCCATAGTTGATTTTTAAAGCCGCTGCTAAATCTTTTACAGAACCTATATGATTAGTTGCGTCTGAGCGATTAGGCGTTAGTCCTATTTCATATACATAATCAGCTTCCAACTCATAATACTTGTTGATAGGCATACCAATCGCGGTCTCCTCTGGCAAAACGATAATACCTGCATGACTCGTACCTATACCTATTTCATCCTCTGCACATAGCATCCCTTCAGAAGCTTCTCCTCTTATTTTTCCTTTCTTTATTTTAAAGGACTCCCCTCCAGTAGGGTACAATTGAGTACCTACGGTAGCAACGACCACCTTCTGACCTGCCGCTACATTTGGCGCACCACAGACGATTTGCAATGCTTCTTCTGCACCAATATTTACTTTAGTAAGCGAGAGTTTATCTGCATTGGGATGTTTGCCACATTCTACCACCTCACCGACTACCAATCCTTTCAAACCACCTGGAACGCTCTCTACTTCTTCTTCACCTTCTACCTCTAAACCTATATCCGTCAATATCTCGCCAATTTTAGCTGGATCAAGATCCGTATTTAGGTAGTCTTTTAACCAATTAAGGGAAATTTTCATATAAAATATGCCTGTGTAACTAAAAAACTGCAAAGATAGCCATTTCAGCTATAAAAATGTAGCTTAGACTCTAGCCTGAGTAGTTCTTTATACTACTCAGGCTAGAGTCTAAGCTACAAGCAACAATTAGCCTTTAGTCACTATTTTCAAAACGTTTAACGAAACAATAAGACATTGTTTAACAAGGTCTTAAACTTTAAAAAAATAAAAAATATGAAGATTAATTTTCTTTACTTTGTATAAAGTTTAGCAAAGCAAATATTTTTTTTCATTTTTATGTAAAAAATAAGTTCTAATTGCTACCTTAGCATCGTACACACCTTAAAAAGCTCCATTTAACTGCAAATTAACCCCTATTACCTTAAAGATTAAGCCTTTTCATATAACACACAAAAACGTATTACTTTTTAAATTACATTCAAAACTTTTTCTAATTTAAAAGATTTAATTATGTCAAGTTTATTACCTTTAATTATTCAACTTGTAAGTGGTGCGGTAGGTGGAAATGTAGCTGGTTCTTTAATGAAGAACCTTTCTTTAGGTACACTCTGGAACTCTGTAGCTGGTATAGCTGGCGGTGGGCTAGGCGGTACTATTCTAGGTATGCTAGGTATGGGTGTTGACCAATCTGTTGGCGGTGCTACAGATATATCTGGAATGCTTGGATCTTTAGCAGGTGGTGGTGTTGGTGGTGGCGCATTAATGGCTATCATAGGTATGATCAGAAATGCAATGAACAAGTAGGCATGTGTTTGTATTCCAAACAAAATGCTCGATTAATACTTGGTTACTAGTTGACTAGTCATTGACCAATATATTAATTATTATTAGTTTATTATTGCCAGTTCCTTCTTGTAAGGGCTGGCAATAGTATTTT